>NZ_NEEY01000009.1 GCF_002252085.1 Aerococcus sp. 1KP-2016 | reverse complement strand
ATGGGATTAAAATCATAGATTTTTCGTCCTTACAGTGTACGTTCCTTGTAAGCCGTGGGACCAATTGAAAGCCAATGTCTTTCAATTTAAATCGAGCCAAGGTCTCAATTTCATCCTCTTTCACGGCTAAGGAACTACACTTTCAGTCCTATAACCTGCTCCCATGATATATTTCAATCAAAATTTATAAGATTTTTTTCAAAGTAAAAGGCGTACACAACTCTTATTAAGATTTGCGTACGCCTTTTTAGCGGCCTTTTGTCTCAGCCTTTTTTCTTTAAAATTGATGAAACCAGTTAAAAATTGGCAGCATATTGCTTTCATTATCTTCGTCTGTCATCATTTCCGGATGCCATTGGACACCCAAAATTTTGTATGAGGATTTTCGCGTATCAGTTTCGAAAGCTTCAATCACACCGTCATCTGCCCAGGCTGTTGCTTTAAGACTTGTTGATAGGTCTTCGATTACTTGGTGATGGTAGGTATTGACATGTAAAACTTTTTGCCCATTGAATAAGTTGGCTAAGGTGCTGTCTTTTTCAACAGTGACTGAGTGGTGAGGGTATTGCATGCGCCCCCATTCTTGGATATGTTGCACAGCGCTTGCTTGACCAACGGGGTATTCGCTTAAATCTTGGTAAACGGTACCGTTTAAAAGGATATTGATTAATTGGAAACCACGGCAAATACCTAAGATGGGAATGTCTTTTTTGACAGCTGCTTCAAATAACGCTCGTTCCCAACAATCACGTGGGGGATAGACATTGCGTAGTTTTGGTGAAGGTTCCCTGCCATATAATAGGGGGCTAACATCTTGTCCACCAGTAAAAACGATGCCATCTAGATGGGCAATATACTGCTCTGCTAGCGATACATCCTTTTGAAGTGGGATGATAATTGGCATGTGTCCGGCTTTAGTTAAACTGCCACTATAACCATGTGGTGAATAGTCACGCATGAATTCATCCCAATCATGCTCTAATGCATTGTGATTGCCCGTGACGCCAATTAATCGTTTGTGTATAGGTACATTTTTATTCATAGTGTCACTCCAGACTTTAGTGTTCAAACTATTATACCAACAAAGGTAGGGGGATGGTCAAATAAGACTACTTTGGCCGTGATAGTTACATGTGTTAGCAGGTGATAGAAAATAAACATTACAAATCATATAAATAGTATGACATTTTCATGAGACTAGTGGTATATTAGGTCATAAGAAAATGTCAATCGACAAAATCGTTCAAGGAAGAGGGAAATACGTATGAGTTTATCAGTGAACCTACCAAGTTTTACAATTGGACCGGATGCCTATGATGAAATCGGTAAATATGCTGGTTTTTCCGGCGAAACTGTGGCAATTATTGGCGGAGAAACGGCACTTTCCAAAAGTCTTGATCGTTTAAAACCAGCGATTGAAAAGGCAGGTTTAACCATCACTAGTATCGAATGGTATGGAGGCGAAGCGTCATATGGTAATATTGACCGTCTTGTCGCTTTAGATGAGGTGGCTAAAGCTGATATGATTTTGCAGTAGGTGGTGGTCGTGCAATTGATACCGGGAAAACAGTGGCTGATAAATTACATAAGCCAGTATTTACGTTTCCAACTATTGCGTCAAACTGTGCGCCAACCTCTGCCGTTTGCATTCTATATTATGACAATCATGAATCAGCAGGATCTTATCGTATTGATGCTCCAGCCGTACATGCCTTTGCAGACACAACAATTATCGCTGAAGCGCCGGAACAATATATCTGGGCAGGAATAGGGGATGCCCTCTCTAAAGAGGTAGAAGCATCTTTCTCAGCTCAAGGACGTGATTTAGCTTACAAGAATACTATGGGCGTACATATTGTCCAAGGTACGAATGAACGCATTATGGCGAATGGTATTGAGGCGCTCGCAGCTGCGAAAAAACAGGAACTTTCTCCAGCTATTGATAATATCATTTTAGAAATTTTAGGGACTACATCCTATACTTCAGTCTTGGTCGACCATGCCTATAATGGACATTTTGCACATTCATTCTATTACGGTGTGACCGTTCTACCGCAAGGCGAAAAACACTTACATGGTGAAATTGTTTCCTATGGTGTATTAGTTGTCCTTCAATTAGCAGGTGAAACTGAACGACTAAACAGATTACGCAAGTTCATGATTGAAGTTGGTTTACCAACATCACTAAAAGACCTTGATATTACTAGCGAAGCAGATTTAGCGCTTGTGTTAGATAAAGCTATGACAACGGACCATGTTGATGTTTCCCCATTTCCTATTGATCGAGCTATGATTGAGGAAGCTATTCAAGCTGTTGAAGCATTAAATGATTAATTAAATGTACTTATCCCTGAGATTTTATCTTGGGGATTTTATTTTTCTATTTATGAAGGAGTATAGTAGAATTAAAGGTGAAATCTTGATATACTAGCAGTCTGAAAGCAAGAAATATGCGAGAATCACTTTTCTAAAGCCTGAAAAAGTGGTACTATTGAGTAGTTGCTTTACAGTTCTACATATAAATTACTATATAAAACGAAGAAGACAAGCAAATGCCAAGAACAATCGCGGTATATTGTCTTATTTTTTTGAGAGGAGCCAAATTTAATGGATTTAAAACAACAAGTAGCTCAGGTGATTCATTCGAGCATTGAAACTTCATTATCAATCGAAGAAATTCAGAATCTTTTAGAAATTCCAAAACATGACGGTCATGGAGATATTGCTTTTCCAATTTTTATCTTTGCAAAAGAATTACGCAAAGCGCCGCAAGCAATTGCACAAGACTTAGCACCACAAATGCAAGGTGACATTGTCGATCACGTTGAAGCGGTTGGACCATATATTAACTTTTTCTTAAACCAAACATTGATTACACAAGCAATTCTTGAAGAAATTTACCAAGCGGGTGAACATTTTGGTGAATTGACAATCGGTCATGGTGAGAATATCACTATTGATATGTCTAGTCCGAATATTGCAAAACCAATGTCAATGGGACATTTACGTTCAACAGTAATCGGTAATGCAATTGCAAATATTGTGACAAAAGTTGGCTTCAATCCAATCCGTATCAATCACTTAGGTGACTGGGGTACTCAGTTTGGTAAATTAATTGTAGGTTATAAAAAATGGGGTTCTGAAGAAGCAGTTCGCGCAAATCCTATTGCTGAATTATTAAAATATTACGTCAAATTCCATGAAGAAGCTGAAAAAGATGCGAGTCTTGAAGATGAAGGACGTCTTTGGTTCAAAAAATTGGAAGATGGCGATCAAGAAGCATATGAATTATGGGATTGGTTCAAGAATGAATCACTAAAGGAATTCCAACGTATTTATGATATGTTAGGTGTTCAATTTGATTCATATAATGGTGAAGCATTCTATTCAGATAAAATGCCAGCTGTAATTGATGAATTAGAAGCACAAGGATTATTGAAAATTGACCAAGGCGCTACAATTGTAGACTTAGAAGCTTACAATTTAAATCCTGCCTTAATAAAAAAATCTGATGGTGCGAGTCTTTATATCACGCGTGATCTAGCAACAGCTATTTACCGTAAGGATACTTATGACTTCTCTCAATCTTTATACGTTGTAGGGAATGAACAAAGTAATCACTTCAAACAATTAAAAGCCGTGTTAGAATTGATGGGTTATGATTGGGCAAAAGATATCAACCATATTCCATTTGGTTTGATTACCCAAGATGGTAAAAAACTATCTACGCGTAAAGGAAATGTAGTACTTCTTGAAGAAGTATTAAACGACGCGATTGATTTAGCCCTAAAACAAATTAATGAAAAGAATCCTGATCTTGCTAACAAAGAACAAGTTGCACATCAAGTAGGGGTTGGGGCAGTTATTTTCCATGATCTTAAAAATGATCGTTTAAATAATTTCGACTTTAATCTAGAAGAAGTTGTACAATTTGAAGGTGAAACTGGTCCTTACGTACAATATGCAAATGCTCGAGCACACTCAATCTTACGTAAAGCAAACTTTGATCCTGCAACAATTGCTGAAGGAAGCCAATTTAATTTAGAGAGCGAAGAAGCCTTCCAAGTATTGAAGGAATTAAACCGCTATCCTGAAATTATTGCCTCAGCATATGAAAAATATGAACCAAGTGTAATTGCCAAGTACTTATTAAGCTTGTCTCAACAATTTAATAAATACTATGCACATACACGTATTTTGAGTGAGGATGATCAATTAACAGCACGTTTAGCATTAGTTTATGCCCTGACAAAGGTTATTGAATCTGGACTTGGTATTTTAGGTGTGGAAGCACCATCAGAAATGTAACGCAGTTATTTCTCATGAAAACGAGTGAACCTAATCCGGTCACTCGTTTTTTTATTTTCATATTCTTTCATGAGATTTTAAGATAGCGCTTGAATTTTCAGTTTTCTATGCTTATAATAGTGAAAGCATAAAATCCTATGAAGATGAGTGGTCGAAAGACCGTTTATGTTTATACATGAATAAAAGCAATTCTAAAGGTCAACTTGCGAATGACCTTATTTTTTTGGGAAAAAATGGGGAACAGAAAAGAAGGAGATGTTTGTTATGGCGATTAAATCTAGACCACTTTTATTGGATGTAGAGGAAAAACCCTCTTTAGTTAAAGGATTATTATTGAGTTTTCAACATGTTTTTGCAATGTTTGGAGCAACAGTTTTGGTGCCGATTCTTTTAGGGATGCCCGTATCTGTTGCTCTTTTTGCGAGTGGGATTGGGACCTTAATTTACCAAGTGGCAACACAATTTAAGGTGCCTGTATATTTAGGTTCATCATTTGCCTATATTACTGCAATGCAAATTGCAATTAAACAAATGGATGGCGATGTTTCAGCAGCGCAAACGGGTGTTATTATTGCAGGTTTGGCTTACGTTGTGGTGGCCATAGTGATTCGTTTTATTGGTACAGGATGGATTGATAAGTTATTACCACCAATCGTTATTGGTCCTATGATCATGGTAATTGGTTTAGGCTTATCCGCAAGTGCTGTTACCAACGCTGGTTTTGTAGCTGATGGTGAAGTTCGCAACGTTGTTGTTGCAGTTGCAACTTTCTTAATTACAGCGTTTATTCAAACTCGTGCCAAAGGTTTCTTCAAAATCATTCCATTCTTATTAGGAATTATTGGTGGGTATATTGTTGCAGCGTTGTTTGGTTTAGTAGATTTCCAACCTGTATTAGATGCACCTTGGTTCTCAATTCCAGACCTATACTTACCATTTGAAACAGCTACTTTTAATTCATATCGCTTATACTTTGGTCCAGAAACTTGGGCAATCTTACCAATTATTTTGGTAACAATTTCTGAACATATCGGTGACCATACCGTGTTAGGGAAAATTGTTGGCCGTAATTTCTTGAAAGACCCTGGATTAAGCCGAACTTTAATTGGTGATGGTGTTGCAACAGCAGTCTCTGCATTTATTGGTGGGCCTGCGAATACAACATACGGTGAAAATACTGGTGTAATTGGTATGACACGTGTGGCTTCAGTTTCAGTTATTCGTAACGCTGCAATCATTGCAATTATCATGGCTTTCCTAGGTAAATTTACAGCGTTAATTTCTACTATTCCAAGTGCAGTAATCGGTGGTATGTCAATCTTACTTTACGGTATTATTGCAAGTAACGGTTTGAAAGTTATGATTGAAGAACAAATTGATTTTAACCAAGTACGTAATCTTATCATTGCGAGTGCAATGTTAGTAATCGGTCTAGGTGGCGCAGTGTTAGACTTAGGTTTTGTAACTTTATCAGGTACATCCTTATCTGCTATTGTAGGTATTTCATTGAACCTAATCTTACCAGCAGAAGTACCTTATGAAGAAGATACACACGTAAAAGAATAATTATACATTTAAAAAATTTAATTAAAAAAGCGTTAGCTTCGAAAATGAAGCTAGCGCTTTTATTTTTTAATCTCTGGCGTAGTCACTTAAATTACCTTGTAATTCAGGATGTGTTTCGACTTCTTTAAGCATATTATTACTTGCAAGTACAATAAATAAGAATAAGAAAGCTGTTTGCAACCAGAAAATGGTTAAATCGAACATGCCGTGTAATAGTACGACTGATCCAAAACTACAAATCAAGGCTAAACGTCTTCGTAAAATGGGATACTGCCGCATTTTATTAATATTACGTGCCAAGGAAGCAATAGGTATAGCAAGAATGCCCGTTCCAATCACCCCGTAAGATAAGAGGGTATCTAAGATGATATTGTGCGCATGTTGTGTGTATTTCTCACCATAATCTTGCCATATCATCAAGTAGGTTAAGGGACCTTGTCCGAACCAAAAGTTATCTCTTAAGCCTTTTAGTGCAATATCCCAAATCACGAAACGATCTTCAAAGGCAAAGCCTAGATCTTCAAATCGTGGCAATAAACCGGATTTAATAGCGATTAAGACCGTAATGGTCCCCGTCAGAAAAGTACCCACAGCAATTTTTTTGTAACCCATGATGTAGTAAAACACAAACAAAGTGCCAATAACCACAAGTAAAGAAGTTCTTGTACCTGTGTAAATAGTAGCAAATAAATTACAAAAGCCAATGAATAAGAATACAAATTTCTTTCTTAGTTTTGTTGTTCGCATAAATTTATATAAGGCGATAAAAAAGAAAAATTCTAACATCATCGCATAATAATTGGGATTCGCAAAGGTAGCCTCGGCACGTCCATTATGAACACGATTGATTTCTGGTGAGATGAAACTATAATCCCACTCTGGTACCCAGTTTAAATATTCCATAGTAGCAAAAATGAATATAATAAATGATGCAATCAATGCGATATTCAATAATTCTTCTACGAAATACGGTTGGATGACTTGTTGATAGTAGTTAAAATATAAAGCAATCAGGATATAAGCAATTGATATCCCAAAACCTGCCCAGTTTTGATAGACAAACGAAATAACTGCAGAATATGCGATAAATATCCAAATTGAGGTAGGTACTTCATTTTGATGTTGAGGACCAATTAAGCCCAACATGGATAAAAATATGAATATGACTGCAAAAGTAACTAAGGTAATATAAAAAGGAAAGAAGTTACTAATAAATAAAATCGATATCAGTATGGATTGAACTGGCCAGGCAAGTTGGTCAACTGGTTTTTTTGCCAAAAACTCACCTCCATTAGTTATTCCACTCCTTATTATATCAACAATTTTAATAAATAACATCTTAAGGCAATAATATTATTAGATTTTTAAAATTGCCCACATGCAAGCAGTAAAATTAAAATATAAAAGGTAAAATGGTATACTATTTTTATGAGAAGTTAGGAGGTTGACAATGGAACGTTTAATTTGGACAGGCCTAGATGAAAGCCAATTTCGTCGTTATAAATCCTGGATTAATAAATCATTTCCTGGTATATGTGGGACATATTGTGCGGCAGTTTTAACGCATCATACAGTCTTACAGGACACTGGTCACTGGATGAGTAAACAGCAATTACTGAATGCTGTCGAAACTGTAGTCGATGACTTTCACTTACATGAAGGTACATTTTATTGGAATGTAGCAGCTGGACTTAACAGTATTTTTAATTTTAAACATTATCGCGCAAAAACAGGCTTAATTCCTGATAAGGCTGTGCCTGAATTGATAGACCGTTATCAACAACCGGTGATCGTAGGTACCTTAGCGGTTTTAGGTTCACCTTACAAAAATCATTGGCTACTTGTATATGCGTATGCCTATGATAATCACAACCAACTCTATTTTAAAGCTTATGATAATCATGGCAGTTACAAAGCGGTTATTCCGGCTAAACATACGAATGCCTATGTTTATTTGGAGCCAATCCTTCAAGAAAAGGATAGCCAAGTGAATATTGAAAATAGACATGATGAAATCAACATTAAACCTAACCTAGCTAGAATTTCTTTCTTAGAAAAACAAGCGAAAGAAGCAGCAGATCATCAAAAAAAATTAATTTTCGGAAAAGAGTGGGATGAATGGAAAGATATGATTATATAACTATTGGTGGCGGTAGTGCCGGTATATCAAGTGCAAACCGTGCAGCCGAATATGGTGCCAAAGCATTAATTATTGAAAAACGTGATGTTGGTGGTACTTGTGTGAACAGAGGTTGTGTGCCAAAGAAAATTTCTTGCATGGCACTATGCTAAGAGAACAAATTAACGATTATGCTAGCGCATATGGACTTAATTTTGTAGAACAAGGACCTGTAGATTATAGTGAATTAAAGAAAAATCGTGATGCTTACATCGAACGTGTACATAAGGGATATGACGCTGGTTTCCAATCACGAGGCACGCATTATCTTGAAGGAGAAGCTAAATTCATCGATAATCATACTGTAGAAGTGAATGGTGAATTATATACTGCACCACATATTTCAATCGTAACAGGTGGACGTCCACGTCTAATAGGCCTACCAGGAATTGAATTAGTAGATACTTCAGATGATTTCTTCGAATGGACCAGTTTACCTGAAAGTGTCATCATTATTGGCGCAGGTTACGTGGCAACTGAATTTGCTGGTGTATTGAATGGGTTAGGTGTTCAAACAACGCAAGCTGTTCGTTATGACCGTCCATTGCGTGCCTATGATGCAGATATTGTTGAAGTCCTAGTGGATCAAATGACAAAATCAGGCATTCAATTACTGACAAATCATGACGTTTCCTCAATTGAAGAAGCCGCTAATAATCAATTACAAGTAAACTTTAAAAATGGCGCAACAGCTGTTGCTGACAAAGTAATATATGCTATTGGCCGTACACCAAATACGGATAATATCGGGTTGGAAAATACAGATGTTGAATTGACAACATCGGGTCACATCAAAGTTGATGACTATCATCATACCAATGTTGAAGGATTATATGCTTTTGGCGATATTATTGGTAAGGTAGAGTTAACACCGGTTGCTATTATGGCTGGTAGAACCTTATCTGACACGCTATTTAATGGTGCTGAACCATACTTATTAGATTATAATACCGTTCCTACAGTAATCTTTACACATCCAGCAATCGGCTCAATCGGTTATTCTGAAGAAGCAGCTAAGGAAGCTTTTGGAGAAGATAATGTAAAAGTATACAAATCAAACTTCACACCAATGTATTCTGCAGTTTCTGAACATCGCCAACCAGCCCGCATGAAATTAGTGACAACTGGGGAAGATGAAAAGGTTGTCGGGGTACATGGTATTGGTTACGCTGTAGAAGAAATGATGCAAGGATTTGCTGTAGGCGTTCGCTTAGGCTTAACTAAAAAACAATTTGATCAAACAATTGCAATCCATCCTACAGGGGCAGAAGAATTCGTTACCATGCGTTAACACACCAAAAAAGGCCTCTAAAAAGGCGTACATAATTCTTAATAAGAGTTGTGTACGCCTTTTTACTTTGAAGAAATGCTTATAAATTTTGATTGAAATATATCATGGGAACAGATAAAAGGACTGAAAGTGTAGTTCTTTAGCCGTGAAAGAAGATGAAATCGAGACCTTGGCTTTCAATGGTCTCATGGCTCACAAAGAACGTGCACTGTAAGGACGAAAAATCTATGATTTTAATTATTTGTTCCAGCCACTTTTTATTGATGAACCCGTTCGATTAAAATTTCAAAGCCGACATCGGTTACTGTATAGGTCACATAATCGATAGATGCAGATAAAATTTCAATGCTAAATGAATCATCTCTAGAACCAAGTAAATCTTCATAATAATATTCAAATTCCACTTGTCTTGGTCCATTTAAAAGATCCAAATCATCAATAAATCGTTGGGGTAGATGAGCTCTTTTACCTGTAAATTTAATCACAGAGGTAGCCAATTTATCTTCTGCAATTGATAGATCCATTGTATATCTATGGATATGATATGATTCAAAAAAATTCATAAATTCGGATACAATCCGGTTTACTTTAACGTGTTCTCTCATTATTATGCTTTCTCTCCTTAATAACATCTAGTAATGGTACTAGAAATGCTGCGACAAATCCTCCAGAAAAGCCATTATTATAAAGATTTAATCCAGCATGTGTATCACTGGTATTTTGTACAACAGCAGCATGTAATGCCCCTGCAATCATTCCAGCAAAGAATCCATATGAACCAGTAATTGGCGCTAGCGTTGTGCCAAATAAGGCGGCAAGTAACGAATTTGTTGAACTTGGACTACCAACACTCATCGCCGTCTGCATCAAGAAGACACCTAATACCACAGGCGTAGCATTGAATGGGTGTTTTCCAAATGCCGAAAAACCAATAACCGTTAATACACCCCCGATAACGGCACCATCTAAATGTCCACCTACAAGAAAAACATATGATAAAGCCAGTAAACCTTGTATCCCCATATTCATCAAAGTGATGGGGGTGCCCAATTCAGTAACAAAATCAGTAATTAAACGGCCTGGAATTTTAGAAATTTTCAGATAATTCTTCATACTATAACCGTTTAAAACAAAACCTGATAAGAATAAGCTTAATGATAAGCAAATAAACAGGAGGGTAATGTAGGGGCTTGTGATTTCCTTCGTTTCTATTGTATAGGTTACTGGCCACTGGAAAATCAGCATGATAGAAGTGACAATCATACCGATAACACCCGCTGTAAATCCTATGTTATACAGATTATACCCTTGGTGAAAACGCAAGAAACTTGCTGCTACAGGGTGGATAACAAAACCAATGATAACACCAACTGCAATACCAATAGGCATACTTAGATAGATTGGTAGATCCTGTCCAAAGGTGATAATGGATACCACTGGACTTAAAGCTGATGCAAAAAGGGCAGCAATCATCAATCTAGATAAGCTATTGCCACTATACTTGGAATAAAAATAGGTTCCAAAAAAAAATGGGATGGTGTTATACAAATTTTTACCGAAAAATGAAAAACCCATAACAGTCATCATAGCTGCTAGTAAAGGACCAGATATTTTGGATACCCGTTTTTGAATAAGATATGTATTGACTAATAATAAAGATCCAACATTTATAAAAGTTGCACCTATACCTCCAACTGCAAAGTAATCAGTGATCAAATTACTAGGTGATATCAAAATTGTCCAATAGCCGTCGATAATGCTAGGTAACGGTTGAATACTAAGGCCAAATAGGATAAATACTATTGCCAAAGTAAAAAAGAAAAGGGGCTTAATTGCCGTTTGATCAAAATAATAGGCCAATAATTGTTGTAGCCTTTGGTCAAGTGCGTGCGCCATAAAAACCTCCTTATAGAAATGTTAGTGATAATTTTATAGTAACAATACCAACCCGTATCTACAAGAAATACTTATAAGGTGATATAAAAAAAGTGACTGGGATAACCCAGCCACTTTTTTGTTATTCATATAATTGGATAAGCGATGAATTAACGTTTGTTTTGATCTGAACCAGCATCAAATTTTTCATCTAAACCAGTTGCACGGATGATAAATTTACCAAGCTCTACATATGGTATTACAGAAGCAGCTGATAAGATAATCACTGACCACATTTGTGGTGCCATTGGGTCACCTAATAAGTGGACTGTACCGAAGGCATTGTTTAAGCCAGGGATGAATACAGTGATTAACATAAGAACAGTCGATGCTAATGTAGCGATATTTAACCATTTATTGTTGAATGGATTTGAAGAGAATAGAGATTTAAATACAGATTTAGAGTTGTAAGCATGGAACAATTGGATGAATGCTAATGTTAAGAAAGCCATTGCTTCAGCATCTTCTAAAGGAACACCCATTTGGTAAGAACCATACCAGAATACAAATAATGTCACAGCACCTTCGTAGATACCTTGATAGATAATTGAAGGTAATACACCGTTAGATAATAAGTTACCTGAACGACCACGTGGTTTATGTTCCATTACATCTGATTCAGCATCTTCAAGACCTAATGCAATTGCAGGGAAGGTATCAGTTACCAAGTTAATCCATAAGATATGGATTGGTGCTAAAATTGACCAACCTAACATAGTAGCAACAAATAAAGTCATTACTTCACCCAAGTTAGCTGATAGTAAGAACTGTACAGCTTTTTGGATATTTGAGAATACTTTACGACCTTCTTCAATGGCAGTAATGATTGTAGCAAAGTTATCATCAGCTAAGACCATGTCAGAAGCACCTTTAGAAACTTCAGTACCAGTGATACCCATACCAATACCAATATCAGCTTGTTTTAATGAAGGGGCATCGTTAACACCGTCACCAGTCATTGCAACAACTTTATCGTGTGATTGCCACGCAGATACAATACGTACTTTATGTTCTGGAGATACACGTGCGTAAACTGAGTATTGTTCAACTTTTGCTGCTAACTCTTCGTCAGACATTTCATTTAAATGAGCACCTGTAGTAACAGCTTCTTCTTGACCTTCTTGAATGATACCAAGACGTGCAGCAATCGCAGCGGCTGTATCTTTATGGTCACCAGTAATCATTACAGTACGGATACCAGCTTTTTTAGCTGTTGCAATAGAATCACGCGCTTCTGGACGTTCAGGGTCGATTTCACCAACCATACCAGCAAAGATTAAATCGTGTTCTAACGTATCAGTTGTATACTCTGAAGGTAATTCATTAATGTAACGGTAAGACATTGCTAATACACGTAATGCTTGGATAGCCATACCGTGGTTAGCTTCTAATAATTCTTCACGAGCAGCTTCATCTAATGGTAAGATTTCACCATTTTTTAGGTAATGTGTAGATCTTTCAATAATTACATCAGGCGCACCTTTAGTCATTGAAACGTATTTACCATTTGCTTGTTCTTCACCTAAAGTTTCATGAACTGTAGTAGACATTTTACGGTCAGAATCGAATGGTACTTCACCTACACGAGGTTGTACTTTGATTGTGTCACGTACGTCGTAACCTTGGTCAAAACCAAATTGAATCATTGCAGTTTCAGTAGGATCACCTGCAAGCGAACCGTCATTAGCGATTGATGCATCATTTGCCATATTCATAATACGGAAAACAGGTTCGTTATGATCGATTTTTTCAGAAGCATTGTGAAGTTCACCATTGTAGTAAACTTTTTCAATTGTCATCTTGTTTTGTGTTAATGTACCAGTCTTATCTGAACAGATTACTTCAGTACCACCTAAAGTTTCTACAGCAGGTAGTTTACGTACTAAGGCATTTCGGTCAGCCATCTTTTGCGTACCTAACGCTAAGATAATTGTAGAGATTGCTGGTAAACCTTCTGGAAGGGCTGCAACGGCAATTGAAATTGCAGTAAGTAACATTTCTACCCATCCAAAACCACGTAATAAACCAATGAAGAAAATAACAACAGCGATAATTACGATTGCATATGTTAAGAATCGAGTTAAAGCATTCATGTTTTCTTGTAATGGTGTGATTTTTTTGTCAGCATTTTCAAGCATTTCTGCGATATTACCAACTTCAGTATCCATACCTGTTGAAGTAACGACACCTTCACCACGTCCGTAAGTTACGTTTGTAGATGAGAATGCCATGTTTACACGGTCACCAATACCAGCTTCAGCATCAACAACAGCTGTATCTTTTGTTACTGGTAAAGATTCACCTGTTAGTGCTGCTTCTTCAATTTGTAATGAGCTAGTTTTGAATAAACGCATATCCGCAGGTACTACATCACCAGCTTCAAGTACAACTACATCCCCAACAACGATTTCCGCAGAATCAATTGATTGGATTTCACCATCACGACGAACATTTGCACGTGGTGATGACATTTTTTTAAGTGAGTCAATTGCATCCTCAGCTTTGTTTTCTTGAATTACACCCATGATTGCATTAATTAAAACAACCGCTAAGATAATAACCGCATCAACTGCACCATTAACTCCTTCTAAGATAACTGAAAGTGCTGCTGCAATTAATAGGATAATAATCATTAAATCTTTAAATTGATCAAAGAATTTTTGAAGGGTAGTCTTACGAGCACCTTCCTTTAATTCATTTTTACCATTCTGCTCTAAACGACTTTTTGCTTCAGCATTTGTTAAACCTTCAGTGGTTGCGTTTAAATTTGCTAAAACTTGGTCAGTTTCTTGAGTAAAGAATGTTTGATTATTCTTATTTTCTGCCATTAACCATCTCTCCATCCTAAATTTTATTATGCTTAAAACGTTTTCCAGGACCTATCTCCAAAAAAAAGACCTATGACTACTCCAATGATGGAAGTAGCCATAAGTCTCATCTTTTAAGACGACACCAGCAGGTATCTGCCGGATATGTTGGCGCCGCCACGATTCAAAATCGCTGATTACTCCCTTATGGAACTGTTTTAAGTATAGGCTAATTATATTTTATCTGAGATAAAATTGCAATAAATAATCGTAATTTTTCTTACGAAAACATGAGATAAGTTTGAACAATAGCGAAAGTGCAAATTTTGTTATATAATGATTGTTCGTGAACAGAGAAAGGTGTTGAATATGGAATCATCTTACATTCAAATTATAAATAATCAGTTACCATTTACTCAAAAGCAAATAGAAAGTGTTTTGAGTCTGCTTGAAGAGGGCAATACAGTACCATTTATTGCTCGATATCGTAAAGAAGCGACACAATCATTGGATGAGGTTGCGATACGTGATATCGAACACGCATACCAATACACCAAACAATTGGAAGAACGTAAAGCATCCGTACTTTCTACTATAGAAGAGCAGGGTAAACTGACGAAAGAACTGGCTGACAAAATCAAAAAAGCCACCGTGTTACAAACAGTTGAAGATTTATATGCGCCATTTAAACAAAAAAGACGTACCAAAGCTACTATTGCAAAAGAAAATGGGTTAGAAGGCCTTGCACAATGGTTATTCTCCTCTCCTACGACAGGTAATGTGACAGAAGTAGCAAGCCAATATCTAAATGAAGATATTGTAGATACCGAAGCTGCGTTAGCAGGTGCCCATGAAATTATGGCAGAATGGATTTCTGAGGATGCTGATATTCGTGCATGGTTACGTAAATATACACTCAGAGAAGGGAACTTAGTAAGTGTAAAACGTAAAAATGCTGAAGATGAAAAAGCTACCTTCGAGATTTATTATGATTTTAGCCAAAACATCGTAAATTTAAAACCGTATCAAATATTGGCCATAAACCGTGGCGAGAAATTAAAAGTGCTAAATGTTTCAGTTGAGAGCGATGAATTCCCAATTATTAAACATTTAGTCAATAAATTTATTCTCGGTCGCCCCGTTTCTACTCGTGAAATTCAAGCGGCAATTCAAGACGCTTTAGATCGTTTCCTGAAACCATCTATTGAAAGAGAAATTCGTTCAAGTTTAACAGAAACAGCGGAAAAACATGCCATTCATACATTCTCAGAAAATTTGGGTCACTTATTAATGCAACCACCATTGCAGGGACGGACAGTGCTTGGTTTAGATCCTGCATTCAGAACAGGATGTAAACTAGCTATTGTTGATGCAACTGGAAGAGTATTAGCCAAAGATGTGATTTATCCACATGCACCAGTCAACAAAAAAGAAGAAGCTGCTCGTAAATTCAATCAATTAGTAACGGATTATCATGTTGAAATGGTCGCAATTGGTAATGGTACAGCATCACGTGAATCTGAATTATTCGTTGCAGAACAAATTCAAGCCAATAATTTAGATTTAGTCTATTCGATTGTAAATGAAGCAGGCGCTTCAGTATATTCTGCAAGTGATATCGCCCGTGAAGAATTTCCAGATTTTAATGTCGAAGAACGATCTGCCGTTTCTATTGCTCGTCGTTTGCAAGATCCACTAGCAGAATTGGTGAAAATTGATCCTAAAGCCATTGGTGTTGGTCAATACCAACATGACGTTTCTCAAAAAGAACTGGCCGAAATGCTAGATTTTACTGTAGAAACTGCTGTTAACCGGGTTGGTGTAAATCTAAATACAGCATCGGCATCATTGTTAAGTCATGTTGCAGGGCTATCTATGGCTGTTGCTAAAAATGTGGTTGCCTACCGAAATGAAAATGGTATTTTTACAAACCGTAAACAATTAGCGAAAGTCAAACGTCTTGGCCCTAAAACTTATGAACAAGCTGTAGGTTTTATTCGTATTCCTGGTGGAGATAACATACTTGATAATACGGGTATTCATCCAGAAATTTATGGCACGGTAACAGCTATATTGAAAGAACTAAATATTGCTGTTGAAGATATTCAAGCTGAAGAAAATCGTAGCAAAATTGCTGATTTAGACTTGAATCGATTATCTACCCAATTTGAAATTGGTAAAGAAACGCTAGTAGATATTCAAAAAGCGTTATTAACACCGGGACGTGATCCACGTGAAGATGTTGAAGCGCCAATTTTACGTTCTGATGTCCAAACACTAAAGGATTTAAAAATTGGTATGCAATTACAAGGTACCGTGAGAAATGTTGTTGATTTTGGAGCTTTTGTTGACGTTGGGGTAAAACAAGATGGATTAGTACATATTTCACGTATGTCTAAGAAGTTTGTATCAAATCCTGCTGATATTGTGTCAGTGGGAGACATCATCGACGTATGGGTGTCTGAAATCGATGAACAAAAAGGGCGAATCGGCTTAAGTATGTTACCAATCGCCAATTAAATGAGATTTTTATTAAAAAAAATTACATTTAATTAAAAAAAGATTAGTTTATGACTTGTTTTTTATCATTCTATTTGTTATATTATAAATATCTTAAAGAGAGGGAGGTAGAAGTAATGATTGCAGTGAATAAAATGAAACAAATGAATTTTACCCAAATGCGTATTATTTCTATCTGCCCACATCAAAACTTATTATTATTAGTTAACTGAGGATTCTACTATATATTGTAGAGTCCTATTTCTCGTGAAATACGGGCTCTTAACTAAGACGTCAGCCCGTAACGCGGGGCTGGCGTCTTTTTTATTGGCCGTAAACAAAGATGCAACTGATAAGTATGGTGATTTAAGGTTTGTATCGGGTAGGCAAATGGACAAAAACTAGGGAGCGTTAAAAATGAGAAAAAACAAATTTAAAACACTTATCATAGCAGCACTTTCAGCAACTTTTATTGTAGCAGGGTGTTCTTCGGTAACGACAACAGCAACTTCAACTGCAAATGATACATCTAGTTCATCGGCTACAAGTGAAGCGTCAGATACGGTTAATATTGGTGGGTTGTGGGAATTAACAGGCGCCACAGCAGCCTATGGTGTTGTTCAAGATAACGCCGTCCAGTTGGCCGTTGAAGAACGGAATGCAGCAGGTGGAATTGATGGCAAAGAAGTCGTGTATCAATCTTATGATAATCAAGGAGCACCTGAAGAAGCTGCTGCTGGTATGTCTTATTTAATTGATGAAGGTAATGATGTGGTTTTGGGTCCAGCGACTGCAGCTTTAACTTTTGCTGCTCAACCTATTGCTGAAAAAGCCCAAGTGCCTTTTGTTTCAGCAACGACAACGGTCGATAACGCTACGATAAACGCTGAAACCGGTAGTGTGTGGGAATATTTCTTCAGAACTAGTTTCCAAATTTCTTTCCAAGGTTCTGCTATTGCTGAATTTGCAAACCAACAAGGTTACAAAACTGCAGCCGTATTAAAAGATAATTCAACTGATTACGGTCAAAATTTAACTGACATTTTCGTTGAAAACTTTGAAGGTGATGTTGTCGTTGATGAATCGTATATTTCAGGAGACACAGATTTTTCATCTGTCCTAACGAATGTGAAAGCACAAAACCCTGATGTCATTTTTATTGCTGGTTACTACCAAGAAGCTGGTCCAATCATTAAACAGGCACGAGAAATGGGCATTGACATTGCAATTGTAGGTCCTAATGGTTTGGGTAACCAAAATATTATCGATCTAGCAGGGGCAGAAAATATGACAAATGTATACTATGTGGCACACTTTGTCTATACCGAGGATTCACCTCAAGAAGTTCAAGATTTTTATAATGCTTATGTTGAAAAAATTGGCACAGAACCAGACATGTTTTCAGCTGTTGCCTACGATGCGGCAAATATGGTAATGAATGCCGTTGACACAGCAGACTCAACTGATTCGACGGCAATTAGAGATGCTATCGCTGCTACCAAAGATTACCAAGGTATTGCTTATGATATTACTTTTGATGAAGACCATAACGTATCTGCGCCAGCATATATTCAAGAAGTAGTGAATGGGGAACCAACGGATAACGTAACCATTATTCAACCAGAGCCTTAATCAGTTGAAAAAATCTGTACTTTAGTCAAGTATTTGATAAAATGAGTGTAAGCATTTTAAATCATTACTGATGCGACAGAGAAAGGAGTTCTATCAAATGAAGATAAAACAATATATGAGCACTGACTTAATTACAGTCACACCTGAAACAGGGGTTTCAGCAGCCGTTTCCAAGATGGAAGAACATAAAATTCATAATTTACCCGTTGTTAAAGATGGTAAATATGTAGGTATTATTACACAAGACATCATCGATGCTAAATCTGCATCAGATGCAACTAGTTTAAGTGTATATGAATTAAACTATATCCTTTCTAAAGCAAATGTAGCAGAATTTATGGATGCTAAAGCACCTACGGCAACTACGGATTGGATGGTTGAAGAAGCTGCAGAATTCATGCGTACGAATGATTTACGTGTCTTACCAATCGTTGATGGTAATCAAAATGTAACGGGTATTATTACCTATAAAGACATTTTTAAAGCCTTAATTGACCTGTCAGGTTATTTAGCTGGAGATTCGGAATCACGTTTTGTCGTAAAAATTTCAGAAGACCGTATTGGTGTCATTTCTGAATTAACAAAAACACTGGCAGATGCAGGTATTTCTGTATCACACATTTTTGTTAACGATACAGACGGTATTGAAATTACCATCCAGGTTCATGGTGGCCAAGGCGAACGAGCTAAAGTTGTACTTAGCGAAGCAGGTTATACAGTCGTAGATTTATAAATAATAAATTGATACAAAAAAGCCGAGATTCAATTTCTTCGGCTTTCTTTTATTTTAAATATGCGGCTAACAAGAGTTGAACTTGCACGAGATTTCTCTCACTGCCCCCTCAAGGCAGCGCGTCTGCCATTCCGCCATAGCCGCAACTTAGGACTAGATGAATGTCTAGATCCTAATCATCAATGATTTCAATACACCTAGTATACCAAACCTACTAAGAATATTTCTAGTACAAAAAATATCGTGAGACTAGCAATGATACTATAAAACATTGTTGCGCGATGTGTTACTTGCCCTTGTATTAAAGAAATTGTAAAAGTAATTAGTAATAAAGCAATTTGTAATAAAACTATTAACAATACAATGATTGTAAAGATGAGTGGCGCAAGTAGTGAGATTAAGAAACAGATTAGGGCAATAATCACGGTAAAACTGTTCATCCCATAAAAATGATCTAACCATGCACTATTAGCAATTCTTTCTTTCGTTAGTTTTTCACGAATAAAATGTGAAAGGATGGGTAGCAACCATAATGAGATCAATAAAAAGACAAATGTTTTAAGACCAAAACGCCAAGCAATAAAATTGAAATTCAAATTTGGCAATACAGACAAATCAGCAAACCATTCATAATGCGTGACAAAGTAATTTGCTAAAAATGTAAATGAAATCGCATTGAATATGGATAGGACAAACAATGAAGTTATCCCATGATTTGAACGAGGGTTATCCTGCTTAAAGTTAGGTATTTGTAAAGGATTTTTTAGATAAGCAACCAAATAATTGAAATAAGCACTTAGGAAATTTTTATTTGTATTGGTATTGCGGCGACTTGGTTCTTGATTATCTGATGATGAACTTGTTTTTTTACTCTTGCCAAAAGAAAAACGTCCATTTTTTCTTTTTTCATTTTCCTGTTGATGGGCATCTGACATGATGATCGTTTCATCATTGTTTGTATTCGTATTTGAAGTATTTTGATTCGTACTTTTATTTATGCCTTTATATATTTTCATTTCATCATCTCTATCCTTAATTTCATTCATTAAAACGGGCATTTCAATAGTATCAGCGAAATCGTCATTCATATCAAAGGTATACTGATAAAAAGGGCATTTATTCGCATTTTCCGCGATACGAGCATGGTAATTTGGGCATATTTTCTGCATATTAACTCCTTACTTTTGACAGTTTCATATATGATTTGTTTAGGTTCATATATGACAATCTATTTTATTATTTTGATGTGCTTCTTTTCATTCCATGATAACATAATTTATAACAGAGAAAATTAGGTCGATGAAAAAATAAAGATAAATTTAAGGAGCGTAAAATGACATATCAACAAAAAACTCTACCTAACGATCAGGATCCTACAGAACATATTTTGACATTAGACGTTTCCAAAAATAAACAAGCAGACGCTTTAGCATTATTGGCTATATTTAAAGAAGAGACCGGCGTAACCCCTGTAATGTGGGGAAATAGCATTATAGGTTTTGGTGCGTATGATTACGTTACCTCATCAGGTATCGAGGGTGTCTGGCCAATAACCGGATTCTCCATTCAAAAAGCCCGTTTTTCTTTATATCTGAAATATGATCAAGATGAATCACAAATCTTTTTAGATCAAATCGGTAAATATAAAGCCGGTGTTTCGTGTGTTTATGTCAATAAATTACAAGATATTGATGAACAGGTGCTGCGTAAATTTATTAAAGCTGGTTGTCAATATATGCAATCCCACTTTGTGACAAAAGACCATATCTAAAATGATTTGAATTTTAAAAAAAAAGAAATCAGATTAAGGTTAACTTTTTCTCCAAACTTTGATAAGATATAGATAACTTAGAATAATTGAAGAAGGGAAGCGTGTACTAATGAAAATGGCGCATACTTGCTATCGTGTAAAAGATTAGTAGCAGCAAAAGACTTTTATCAAAAAGCTTTTGGTTTTGAAGTTGCACTTGAAAAAGATTACCCTGAAAATAAATTTACGCTAGCTTATTTAACCTTGCCTGGAGATGATTATGAATTAGAATTAACCTATAACTATGATTCAGAAGGTTATGATCTTGGTGATGGATATGGTCATATTGCAATTGCAGTCGACGATTTAGAGGCTGTGCATGCAAGTCAAAAACAACAAGGTTTTAATGTTACAGAATAAAACAATTACCAGGTGACACTAAACCAAGATATTTCTTTGTAGTCGATCCAGATGGTTATAAAATCGAAGTCATTCGCGCTAAATAATTTTATATTCAACCTTAATTTCTCAATAAGTTGTTATTTGACAAAAAGATTGTTTTCTAAAGAATTACATGCTATAATGACTTTATGCGATGAGGCGAAACGCACAGCATATGTAAGTCTGTGCATGTAGTTAAAGAGGGTACAGGCTCAAGCCACCACGTGAAGTGGGTACTTGGTCAAAAGCTGATGTGAACGGCTGCGACCCTAGTCTAGAAGAAAGCGAGGACATTTTTGTCCTCGCTTTTTTCTATTTTCAAAAATGAAAGCTTTTTCATGTAATTTAAGTTAATATAAGGTAAAATAGAATATATCATAAAAGTAAATAATTCGGAGGATTAACCTGGAAATGTCAGAGAAGAAATTAATCATTATTAGTTTAGATGCATTTGGAACAGAAGACTTAAACTATGCCTTAACTTTACCCAATTTCAAAAAATTTAGGGAAGAAGAGGCTTTAGTTGAAAAAGTTACTTCTGTATATCCTTCCTTAACTTATATGTGTCATACTTCTATCATTACAGGGCAATTTCCGAAAGATCATGGCATCATCAACAATACCTTTATTCAGCCTGATCGTATTTCACCAGATTGGTATTGGTACGCAAAATATATCAAAACACCGACGATATTTGATATTGCTAAAGAGAGTGGATTATCAGTCTCGACAATTTTATGGCCAGTTACCGGTAAAAGTAAGGCAATCGATTATAATATTGCAGAAATTTTTGCGAATCGAAAATGGCATTCGCAAGTTGCAGTATCACTTCTTGCATCTAGCCCTAAATATTTAATTCAAAAAAATAGCAAATTTCGACATCTGCGTAACGGCATTCAGCAACCTGAATTAGATGAATTCGTAACGGCGATTACAGTAGACACGATTAAACATGAACAACCTGACGTTTTGGCGGTTCATCTTGTTGATTTGGACGCCACTCGCCATGGCTTTGGTGTTAAATCGCCTGAAGCTAAAGCAGCGATTGATAGATTGGATAACCATTTGGGTCAAATATTTGCAGCTATAGACGATACACCGTCGTATCAGAATGCACATATCGTTCTCCTAGGAGACCATTATCAAATGGATACTACAAGCGTGATTAGACCAAACCATCTATTCAAAAAAGCTGGCTTAATTAAGGTAAATGATGACAATAAAATTATCCACTACGATATTTATGCGAAAGGTGCAGATGGTTCAACTTATATTTATAAAAATAAAGATAGTAATTTTACGATGGAAGATTTGCATAACGTATTAAAACCATTAGCACAATATATTGATGTAATTTATAGTCAAGAAGAGGCCATTGCAAAAGGTGCAGATCCGAACTGTTTTGCTTTAATTGAAGCTAAAACTGGTTATTATTTTGAAAGTGACATTGAACGACCAATCAGGGAAGCGACGAATAAAAATGTACCTGGGGTTAAACTACTGAAAGCTAGCCATGGATATGATCCTGAAAGAGAAAATTATGCGACAATGTTTATGGCTAAAGGTCCTAAAATTGAAGCCAACGCAGTTATAGAAAAAGGGCGTCTAGTTGATGAAGGACCAACGATGTTAGCAATGTTAGACTTATCCTTTAAAACACCAGTTACTGGGAATGTTTTACAAGGGTTGTTTAAATAAATGAAACAGCTATATTCCAGCAAATGAAAAGATAGGGTGAGTAATGTGAAGAACGAATTAAATGTGACAGGCCAAAAAACCGAGCAAAGATTATTGGATGAAATGTATTATTTTAATATTGGTAATCATTTTGAAGCCTTCAAATTTATGGGTGCAAAACCAAGTGTTGAATCTGAGCAAGATGGCTACCGATTCACAGTTTGGGCACCAAATGCGAAACAGGTATACGTAGAGGGTAGCTTTAATGATTGGCAAGAAATTGCTTTAGAAAAAATTACAGAAACGGGTGGCTGGTCCATTTTCATTGCCGATGTCAAAGAATGGGATTTGTATAAATTTGTCATAGAAGATCAACACGGCACAAAAAAAGAAAAACAAGATCCATTTGCTTTTGCTGGTGAAGTAGCGCCAAAGAATGCATCAGTCATTCAAAATATACCTTCATTTGAATGGTCGGATAAAAAATGGATCGACAAAAGAAAGCAATCAAATGCAATTGCAAGCCCTATCAATATCTATGAACTACATATGTCTTCATGGCGTAAACATGAAGATGGGACAGCGTATTCATTTGCTGATTTAGAACAAGAGTTAATACCATATGTACTAAAAATGGGTTATACGCATATCGAATTTATGCCATTGATGGATCATCCCTTGGAAGCATCATGGGGCTATCAAATTAGTGGGTACTTTTCTATTGCGGGGCGATTTGGACATGACTTTGGACCGTTAATGTCTTTTGTTAATGCGTGTCATGAAGCCGGAATTGGCGTTTTAATAGATTGGGTACCAGGGCATTTTATCGTGAATGATGATGCGCTTGCCAATTTTGACGGTACGCCAACTTTTGAATTTCAAGATCCCAACCGTGCAGTGAATAATCGATGGGGCACAAAAAACTTTGACCTTGGTAGAAAACAAGTACAATCATTTCTTATTTCAAGTGCCATTTTTTGGTTAGAAACATTCCACTTTGATGGTATTCGCGTAGACGCTGTATCTAACATGCTATATCTGGATTACGACATTGGCCCATGGACACCAAATAAGTATGGTAATAATGTCAATCTTGAGGGTGTTGAATTCTTGCGTCGTTTAAATAACGAAATCTTTTTGCGAGATCCTTCGTATTTAATGATTGCTGAAGAATCTACAGCTTGGGATGGTGTTACAAAACCCGCTAGTATAGGGGGCCTTGGTTTTAACTTTAAATGGAATATGGGTTGGATGAATGATACCTTAAAATTCTTTGGTATTGATCCAATTGGCCGTAAAAACAATTACAAATTGGTCAATTTTACGTTTATGTATATGCATGATGAAAATTTCATTTTGCCATTTTCACATGATGAAGTTGTTCACGGTAAAAATTCTTTACTGGGTAAAATGCCAAATCCTAATCGGTACGAACAGTTTGCCAACCTACGTGTTTTAGAAGGATACCATTTGTTATACCCTGGGAAAAAATTATCATTTATGGGTAACGAAATTGGTCAATTTTTAGAGTGGCGGTTCTATGAACAACTCGAATGGGATTCATTAAATAGACCGTATAATACTGAATTCCAACATTATATAGCTAGTTTAAACAAGTTATATAAAGAAAAGTCAGCCTTACATGAACTTGATACCGACAAAAAAGGTATCGATATTGTTGAAGCTGATGATGAAATTGAAACCACCTTATCTTTTATACGTAAAGGAAAAAAAGCTGGGGATGTAGCAGTTTGTGCCTTCAATTTTACCCCGGTTGAACGGAAAAAATATCGTATAGGTGTTCCTTTTAGTGGTAGTTATAAAGTTATTTTTAATAGTGAAATGAAAGAATTTGGTGGTAATTGGGAATCGCAAACACTTGTTTTTGAAACTGTAGATGTCCCACATAAATATCAACCATATTCTATTGAAATTACCTTACCGTCGTTGGCTGCCATTGTATTAGAACCAGACAAGGTGAAGATAACCAAGCAGCATAAATAGTGAATAGATCCGTAATGCATTAAAGGGGTGGATTACTGGTTTTTGGGAAAACAATTCTAAATTCAAATCAATTTGTTGATAGCTTTTGTCATTTGTGAAGGGGGAAGGAGTTTAACTCCACGATTATGTTAAGTAATGAAATGATTGCAATGATTCTTGCCGGTGGTAAGGGTACTCGTCTTGGTAAATTAACACAAAATATTGCAAAACCCGCTGTTCCCTTTGGAGGGAAATACCGTATTATCGATTTTACAATGAGTAATTGTACCAACTCTGGCATTTCAACCGTTGGTGTGATGACCCAATATGAACCGATGATTTTAAACGATCATATCGGTAATGGGGATCCATGGGATTTAGATACAAGTGATGGTGGGGCTTTCGTACTTCAACCTTACTCATCTAGTGACGGTGAAAAATGGTTTAATGGTACAGCTAATGCAATCTATCAAAATGTTTCTTTTATTGATAGTAAAAATCCTGAGTATGTCCTTATTTTATCAGGTGATCATATTTATAAAATGGATTACTCACCAATGTTAGCTGAACATAAAGCAAATGGAGCTGATTGCACTGTTGCTGTAAAACCTGTACCAATTAAAGAAGCATCACGTTTTGGTATTATGAATACTGATGCAGAAGGTCGCATTGTTGAATTTGAAGAGAAACCTGAAAACCCTAAAAGTGATTTAGCTTCAATGGGTATATACATCTTCACTTGGGCTAAATTACGAGAATACTTAACAAGTGATCCTGAAGGCATGGAAGATTTTGGTCAAAATGTAATTCCTGCATATCTTGAAAATAATGAAAAAATTTATGCCTACGCTTTCGATGGCTATTGGAAAGACGTTGGTACGATTGATTCTTTATGGGAAGCAAATATGGAAATTTTAGACCAAACACATCCATTAAACTTACGTGATAAATCTTGGCCAATTTTTTCAAGAAACTTTATTACAACGCCTCAATTCTTAACGCCAGAGTCTGAAGTTGCAAATTCAATGATTTGCGATGGTTGCATTATCCGAGGTGACATAAAAGATTCTATTCTTTCTCCAGATGTATTAGTGGGTAAGAATTCTAGTATTTCTAATTCAATTGTGATGAAGGGTACTAGTATCGGCGAAAATGTACGCATTGAATACGCTATTCTTGGAGAAGGTGCTGTGATTGCTGACGGTTCAGAAGTAATTGGTACACCTGAGGAAATCGCGGTAATTGGTTATGAAGAAGTTGTAGGGGGTAATTAAGATGTTCCAAAATAAAGTTACAGCAATTTTAAACTTAGATAAATCGCCAGAAGCTTTAATGCCATTAACTGAAAATCGTTCAATCGCCAACTTACCTTTCGCATGTCGTTACCGTATCTTAGATTTTTATCTATCAACGTTAGCAAATGCTGGTATTCGTACGGTAGCTTTATTCATGGCTGAAACTGGTCGTTCTGTATATGACCATATTCGTTCTGGTAAAGCATGGAATTTTGACTCTTATACAGGTGGGATTTTCACTTTTTCTCAAATGAATCACAAACGTGCTTTATATGAAGCAGCGAGTCGTAAAGGCCCATTCTATGATGATCATCGTTTATTCATCGAACGTTCAAACGCACAATACGTATTCGTATCAGGCGCTAAAATTGTCGCAAATGTCCACCTTGATGAAGTGATGCATCAAATGGACCGTTGTGAGTCTGATTTAACCCGCGTTTATGCACAAGTTCCTCGTGAGTTAATCGAATATCATCCAAATGAATCTATTATTCACTTTGCTGAAGATGGTTGTGTTGACCGCATTACTAAAGAGGGTGTAACACCAATCAACCAAGCAACTGTAAAGTATGATTTGAACATGACCTTAATTCGTACTGAAAAATTATTAGAAATGATTGAAAAAGCGGAAGAAGATAACTTCTACAAAGAACTTGATGAAGTGATTGTTGAATATATGGGCGACTACCGTGCTGAAGGCTATCAATATGAAGGGTATGTTGGCAATATTGATTCAATCAAATCTTACTACGATGTAAGTATGCAAATGTTAAATGGTGAATATTTCACCCAATTATTCCAAGATGAGCAACCAATTATTACGAAAGCACATAATGGTTCGCCAACTTATTATGGAGACCATGCTAATGTCATTAATGCTCAAATTGGTACGGGCTGCCAAATCTATGGTGAAGTTGCGCAATCACATATTTTCCGAAACGTTGAAGTTGCACCAAATGCAAAAGTAGATCATTCAATTATTTATCAAGGTGCAAAAATTGGTAAAGGTGCAACAGTTCAATATGCTATCTTAGATAAATCTGTTGAAGTTGAACCAGGTGCGATTATCATCGGAACGCAAGATGATCCAATTGTAATCCCAAAAGGGTCATATATTGCGGCATCTGACGATACTTACCAAAATGCAACATATAAATTTAAGGCTGCGCGTTAAATCTCATTCGTAAAAAATGTTATTTGCAGCATGGAAGGATGATGAAATGAAAGTATTATTTGTAGCCGCAGAAGGTGCGCCGTTCTTCAAAACGGGTGGACTAGGTGACGTAGCGTATGCTTTGCCAAAAGAGTTACGTAAACAAGGGATTGATATTCGTGTCGTATTACCATATTACACTCAAATGCCTCAAAAATTTGAAGAACAGTTAACAGACCTTACGAGTTTTCGTGTTGAATTAGGCTATAAAACAGCCTATGTAGGTATTAAAACTTTAGTATTAGATAATATGCAATATTATTTTGTAGATAATCTAGCTTACTTTGACCGTGATCAATTGTATGGTCAAGGGGATGACGGCGAACGATTCGGCTTCTTTGATATAGCTGTGATCGAAATGATGGAAAAAATTGATTTCATACCCGATATTATCCATGTGAATGACTGGCAAGCAGCGATGATTCCAGCCTTACTAGTAGATCGTTACCATTGGGTTGAAGCCTATAAAAATATACGTAAAGTATTAACTATCCATAATATTCGTTTCCAAGGTTGGCAAAATCCAGATGCGTTAAGCCATATTTTTAATACCACTATGTCTTTATACCATGTAAATGGTGTTGAAAAAGAAGGACAAGTAAATTATCTAAAAGGCGGCATTAATTTCTCTGACCGTGTGACAACTGTAAGTCCTAATTATGCCCGAGAAATTCAAACACCTGAATTCGGTGAGAAATTAGATGGCGAGTTGCGATACAATAATTGGAAGTTGTCAGGCATTATCAATGGAATAGATTATGATCAGAATAATCCAGCAACGGACCCGGCTATTACAGTTAACTACGATGCATCAAATGTGATTGAAGCAAAAAAAGCCAACAAGATGGCACTTCAAGAACGAGTTGGATTGAAAGTTGATCCAGATGTTGCTTTACTGGGTGTTGTTACTAGACTAACTGATCAAAAGGGTATGCAATTACTTCAAGAAAAAGCTGAAGAATTATTGAATAGTCGTAATGTTCAAGTTGTTGTGTTAGGTACGGGTGAAGCCCAATTTGAAAATTCCTTCCGCTATTTTGAATGGAAATATGCTGGTCAATTCTGTGCTTATATTGATTTTGATGTTGAATTAGCCCAACAAATATATGCAAGTGCCGATATGTTTCTAATGCCTAGTGCATTTGAACCTTGTGGCCTATCCCAAATGATTTCAATGCGTTATGGTACTTTACCAATCGTGCATGAAACAGGCGGATTGTCTGATACTGTTCAACCTTATAACCAATATACTGGTGAAGGTAATGGTTTCAGCTTCAACATCTTTAATGGAGATACATTTATTCAAACTATTCATTATGCACTTGATGTATATGAAAGCAATCCTGATGCTTGGTATCAATTAATCCAACAGGCTATGGCTACTGATTTTTCATGGACAGAGCCTGCAAAGGAATATATCAACTTATATGAAGGATTAGTCGATTAATGTAACATGCTATGTCATATTTTAAGTTATGCCGTAACACTAGTAGGTGTTGTGGCATTTTTCTATTGATGTAGAGGCGCTATTTATGATAAGCTAACGATTAGTTAGATTAAGATTGGATTGGAATGAGATGAAAAGATGAAAGTAATCAAATTTGGTGGATCTTCAGTAGCATCTGCTGAACAGTTGGAAAAAGTAAAAAATATTGTCGTAGAGGATACAAGTAGAAAATTTGTCATTGTATCTGCACCGGGGAAACGTGATAAGTCCGACATTAAAGTGACTGATTTGTTGATTGACTTAGCTGCAGAAACTTTGCGTGATAGTGACAACGCTTCAGCTACTTTTAACAAGATTATTGATCGTTTCAGAGATACTGCAGAAGGTCTACATATGGATTTAGCCATTGTAGAAAAATTATCTAAACAATTAAATCAGGTCATTAATGATGACCGTTATGAAAATACGGCTTATTTTACAGATGCTGTTAAAGCTTTTGGTGAAGATGCGAATGCACAATTGATTGCGACATACTTTTCTGAACAAGGTTTAGATGCAGTCTACATGAATCCTCAAGATGCTGGCTTGTATTTGTCAGACAATCCTGGCCATGCTCGTGTTTTGCCTGAATCCTACCAAAATCTATATAAATTGCGTT
The DNA here is from genome assembly GCF_002252085.1 of Aerococcus sp. 1KP-2016. GTDB lineage: Bacteria > Bacillota > Bacilli > Lactobacillales > Aerococcaceae > Aerococcus. The sequence goes on along the minus strand of NZ_NEEY01000009.1, from coordinate 27,534 downwards.
CGCATGAAGGGGTTGTTGTGATTCCTGGCTTCTTTGGTTATACTAAATCCGGAAAATTAGTTACCTTCTCGCGTGGAGGTTCTGATATTACTGGAGCTATTGTTGCGAACGGTGTCAAAGCAGATACATATGAGAACTTCACTGATGTTTCTTCTATTTATGTTGCTAATCCTGGGGTTGTACATGATCCTGTATCAATTGAACAATTAACTTATTCAGAAATGCGTGAACTTTCATATGCAGGATTTTCTGTATTCCATGATGAAGCCTTGCAACCCGCTTTTATTGCGAATATACCAGTGGCCATTAAAAATACAAATGAACCTCAAGCACCAGGTACGTTGATTACGCGTACACGACCAAAAAATAACCTACCAATTTCAGGAATCGCATCTACTAGTGGTTTTGCTAGTGTGTATATTCAAAAATACATGATGAACCGCGAGGTCGGATTCGTACGGCGCGTGCTTTCTGTTTTGGAAAAATACAACGTTTCTTTTGAACATATTGTATCTGGTATCGATGATATTGATGTTATTTTCAAAGAAGATGCTTTATCTAAGAGCGAATTTGAACAAATGGTTGTTGAAATCAAAGCTGAAACAGCAGCAGATGCCATTGAAAAACGCGATAATTTGAGTTTATTAATGATTGTAGGCGAAGGCATGATTGAAAATATTGGGAACACAGCGCGCGCAACCAAAGCCTTGTCTGAAGCAGGTATCAACTTGGAAATGATTAACCAAGGTTCATCTGAAATTTCAGTTATGTTTGGTATTGTGGAGGAACGCGAAAATGATGCAGTCCGTGCCATATACAACGAGTTTTTTCATCAATAATAAATAAAAAAGCCACAAGGAAATTTTAGAATTTCCTTGTGGCTTTTAAAATGTGTGTCATTTTCCTGATTATGTTAAATCCTTAGAATAATAGGAAATAAAGAATCACAATGATACCTAAAACGATGCGGTACCATCCAAATACCTTGAAGTCATTTGTTTTAATGTATTTCAAGAACAATTTAATGGTTAGTACAGATACGGCAAAGGCTACAATCATACCAACTAATAATAACCAAACCTCACTAGCCGTAAATTGGAAACCGTCTAAGAAAGCTTTCACAAGTTTTAAGGCAGAAGCACCAAACATAATAGGAATAGACATAAAGAATGAAAAGTTTGCGGCTAGGGGACGAGATGTACCTACAATAGTAGCACCTAAAATTGTAGAACCTGATCTAGAAGTTCCTGGCACCAACGATAGTACTTGGAACATACCAATTTTCAATGCATCCATATATGACATTTCAGCCAGGCTGTTAATACGCGGTTGCACATTTTGATGACGGTTTTCAATCCAAATGAACCAAATACCGTAAAGAATTAACATGATTGCAACGATGAACCAATTCATTAAATTAGCTTCCATCCAATCATCTAGTAACAAACCTAGAACGGCTGCAGGTAAACAACCAACAATTACTTTAACCCATGTCATCCATGTTTCAGATTTCTCTTCTTTTGATTTACTAGGTGCAAAAGGGTTTAATTGGTTAAAATTTAACCAAACCACGGCAAGAATCGCACCTAATTGAATGACAACTAGGAAAATATCCCAAAATTCTTGGCGGACGTCTAAAGTAATAAATTCTTCTAATAGAATCATATGACCAGTTGAAGAAATGGGTAACCATTCAGTGATACCTTCGACAATCCCGAATAAGATAACTTTTAATGTATCTAACATATATCAATATCCCTTCATTAAATAAATAATTACCAATTAAGTATAAATGAAAGACGATAATAAAACAAAAAAACATAGGAAATTTAAGAAGACCTTTATATTTTCAAAGTATAAAAGCCTTTGGGATTTCGTTTCATTATATTTATGAATATGGTATGATTTAGGCATAGTGATAGCTAAAGAAATATATAAGGAGCCAAAAATTATGTTTAATTTTTTCAAGAAAGACAAAAACAAACAAATAGCTCAGCAAAATGCAACTTCAAGTGAAGTTTTATTTGCTCCTGCTACAGGTGAATTCAAAACAATTGATCAAGTAGATGATCCTGTATTTTCTCAAAAATATGGGTAATGGTTATGCCATTGAACCTGTAACTAGTGAAGTATTTACACCTGTTGCGGGTACCGTTATGAGTATTTTCCCTACTAAACATGCAATCTATATCAAAACTGATGAAGATGTAGAAGTTTTAGTACATATGGGTATCGATACTGTTGAATTAGATGGTGCACCTTTCGATGTTAAGGTTTCTGAAGGAGACCGTGTTGAAGAGAACTCATTAATTGCTAACGTTGATCTAACTCAATTAGAAACTGCGGGTAAAGGTAAATCAATTGTAGTTGTCTTTACTAACTTAGAAGGTACTTCAAACCTTTCATTAACTGCTTCTGGTCAAGTAAACCATAATGAAGTGGTTGGTTCAGTATCTACAAATAATTAAATAAATGTAAAATATCTTCTATATTTGTAAATAGGAGGTATTTTTTTGAAACAAATTTAAGTGGTTTTTACAAAAATACCAATATTGTTCGTGATTTTTCATTAAAACAGCCTATAAAATAACTAAAATAGCAATTATTGAAAAGAACACGAACATGTCTGTAAATTTGTCTTTACAATTCTGAGAGAATCGAGTAACATTATCAATGTAATAAGCGAACGATAACATTCAATTTACAAACTAACATTCGCATTCGGGAGGAAAAATTTCATGTCATCAAAATTTAAAACAATTGCTTTATTAGGTGCTTCTGTATTTGCTTTAGCTGCTTGTCAAGGTCAAGATGCTGGTTCATCTAGCACAACTTCAGAATCTACTTCTTCAACTGCTAGTGGTTCTGAAAGTACTTCATCAGCAACTGGTGAATACGGCATTGCAATGGTAACTGATGAAGGTGGCGTTGACGACCGTTCATTTAACCAATCTGCTTGGGAAGGTATGCAAGCTTGGAATGAAGAAACTGGTAATAAAGTTCAATACTACCAATCAGATGATTCTGCTGACTTCGTACCAAACTTTAACACTGCAATTGCTGATGGTTACGACATCATCTTCGCTATGGGCTTTATGTTAGCTGATACAGTTGCCGAAGTAGCGCCAGCTAATCCAGACCAAAACTTTGCTTTTATCGATGGTGTTGTTGAAGAACCAAACGTAGTATCAATGACTTTTAAAGATCATGAAGCTGCTTTCTTAGCAGGTATTGCTGCTGCTGAAAATACTACTTCAGGTAAAGTTGGTTTCGTTGGTGGTATGCAAACTCCTACAATCGAACGTTTTGAAGCTGGTTTCAAAGCTGGTGTAGCTTTCATTGATGATTCAATCGAAGTTGACGCTCAATACGTTGAATCATTTGGTGATGCAGCTACTGGTCAACAAATTGCAAATGCAATGTACACAAGCGGCACAGATGTAATCTACGCAGCTGCTGGTGCATCAGGTAACGGTGTCTTCACAGAAGCTCGTAACAGATTAGAAGCGAATCCAGACGAACAACTATGGGTTATCGGTGTTGACCGTGATCAAAGTGCAGAAGGTGAATGGTCAGGTGGTAACTTCACTTTAGCTTCAACTATTAAAAATACTGGTTCAGCTATCCAAGCAATTTCAAATCAAACAATTAAAGATGGATTCCCGGGCGGAAAATTGGTAGAATATGGTTTGAAAGACAATACTGTTGATTTAACTAAAGGTAACTTGTCAGATGAATCTTGGGCAAAAGTCGAAGAAGCTAAACAACAAATTATCGATGGTGAAATTACTGTTCCTGAAACTTTGTCAGAATAATAGAATACAACAATTGAATGGAAAGTTGCGTCAGTCGTAATGGGCTGACGCTTTTCTGTGAATATCTAGAAATGAGAGGTTACACTTATGCATACGGAAAATGTCATTGAGATGCGCGATATCACAAAGATTTTCGGTACTTACAAAGCAAATGACAATATCAATCTTAATTTGAAAAAAGGTGAGATTCACGCACTTTTAGGTGAAAATGGTGCGGGGAAATCTACTTTAATGAACATTTTATCAGGGCTTTTATCACCAACATCTGGTGAAATCCTGGTTAATGGCCAAGTTGAAGCTATTTCATCACCTGAAATAGCAAATAAATTAGGTATTGGAATGGTTCATCAACATTTTATGTTGATTGATAATTTTACAGTGGCGGAAAATATTACTTTAGGTAAAGAAACAACAAAATTTGGCTATATTGACTCAGCAGCAGCCAATGACCAAATTAAGGCATTATCTGAAAAATATCATCTATCTGTAAACCCTGATGCATATGTACAAGATATTTCTGTTGGTCAACAACAAAGGGTAGAAATTATCAAAGCCTTATATAGAGGAGCTGATATTTTAATCTTTGATGAACCAACCGCCGTATTAACGCCTCAAGAAATCGATGAATTGATGAATATTATGAAGGCGATGACGCTTGAAGGTAAATCAATTATTTTGATTACCCATAAGTTAGACGAAATCACCACTGTAGCAGACCGTTGTACAGTTATTCGTCGTGGTCAAACCATCGGAACTGTTAATGTCGCTGATGTGAGTAAACAAGAACTTGCGGATATGATGGTAGGCCGTCATGTAAACTTCCAAGTAAACAAACAAGCGCCACAGTTAAAAGATGTTGTGCTTGAAGTAGAAGATTTAGTCGTTAAAGAAGCTCGTGGTTTAGATGCTGTAAAAAAAGTAAACTTTAACGTTCGTGGTGGGGAAATACTTGGGATTGCTGGTATTGATGGTAATGGTCAATCTGAATTAATCCAAGCAATTTCAGGATTGCGTAAAATCGAATCTGGTCGTGTACAACTTGGTGGCAAAGATGTTACGAATAAAAAACCGCGTAAAATTACAGAAGCCGGTTTAGGCCATATTCCAGAAGACCGTCAAAAACTTGGTTTATTCTTGCCATTAAGTATTGCTGAAAATATGGCAATGCAATCTTACTATCATAAGCCATTCTCAAGCCGAGGTTTGTTGAATCATAAATTTATTGAAGAACATGCACGTACTTTAATTCAAGAATTTGACGTTCGTACCACCAGTGAAGCTGCCTTAGCAGGTGATTTGTCAGGTGGTAACCAACAAAAAGTGATTATTGCTCGTGAATTAGACCGTAATCCTGATTTACTTATCGCTGCACAACCGACGCGTGGTTTGGACGTTGGTGCAATTGAGTTCGTGCACTACCGCTTAATTCAACACCGCGATGCAGGCAAGGCTGTACTATTGATGAGTTTTGAATTAGATGAAATTATGGGCGTTTCTGACCGTATTGCTGTTATGCATGAAGGTCAAATTATCGCAATTGTAAATGCGAATGAAACCAATGAATCTGAATTAGGTTTATTAATGGCGGGCGTACCATTGGCAGAAGCACGTCTTCAAAGCCAAGTTGGTCCTGAGCATGATATGACTACTGAAGGAGGAAAACCAGTTGAATCAATCTAAATCAAGTCGTTTTATCGACAAAATTAGTGTTCCCATCATTTCTATTTTATGTGGCTTCCTACTAGGTGCCTTAATCATGTTATTCTTTGGCTACAATCCAATCGCTGCGTATAATGCGATGATTATGCCTGTAATTACGAATCCATATTTTATTGGTGAAGTTTTACGTCAAGCGACCGTATTAACCTTAACTGGTTTAGCATTTAACATTGCTTATCAATCCGGTTTCTTTAATATTGGACTTTCCGGTCAATTAGTAGCAGGTTGGTTAACATCTGTTGCCATCGGCTTAGCATTCCCAGATATTCCTCGCATTATTATGGTACCTTTAATTTTAGTTTTGGGCACTTTAGCCGGCGCTTTATATGCTTCAATTGCTGGGGTATTAAGAGCATATCTTGGTACAAATGAAGTAGTTGTAACAATCATGTTAAACTACATCATGCTGTACACAACAAACTATTTAATTCGTGAAGTACTAGGTACAGGTAACCAAACTGAAAAAGTTGGCGACAATGCTAGCCTTGCACTTGGCTGGTTAACAACGCTTACGAGTGGTTCCCGTATTAACATTGGGATTTTCATTGCCATTGCGATGGTATTGCTTTATGGTTTTGTGATGAAAAATACGACAACAGGTTTTGAATTACGTTCAGTTGGTTTGAATAAAGATGCTGCAGTATATGCGGGGATCAATGCTGAAAAGAATATTGTTTTAGCCATTTTTATTTCAGGTGCATTAGCTGGTCTTGCGGGGGTAATACACGGTATTGGTACTTTCGGTAACTTGTATACCCTAAACTCATTACCTTCAGAAGGTTTCAATGGTATTGCTGTTGGTTTACTTGGTATGGGTACTCCTTTAGGTACATTCCTTGCATCACTATTATTTGGACTATTAAACATTGGGGCGTCATTTATGCCAACACGTGCTGGCGTACCTGATGAATTAGCATCAGTCATTACTGCTGCCATCATCTTCTTTATCGGTTCTTCTTATATCATTAGATATGGACTAGATAAATTAAAAAACAGAAAAGTAAAACAAGCAGGAGGGGATAAATAATGGATTTACTAACGACATTACAATTAATCGTTTCTTCAACGTTAATGTATTCCGCACCTCTGATTTTCACTGCTATTGGTGGTACTTTTTCTGAAAGATCTGGTGTAGTAAACATTGGTTTGGAAGGTATTATGGTGATGGGTGCATTTGCATCTGCGATTTTCAATATTGGCATGGCCGGTACTTTTGGCAATTTAACACCCTGGGTTGGGTTAATTGTCGGGGGGATTGTTGGTATAGCATATTCTAGCATTCATGCTGTTTCTTCAATCAATTTCCGAGCTGATCAAACAATTTCTGGTACAGTATTGAATCTTGCAGCACCTGGTTTAGCCGTTTTCTTAGTGCGTGCAATGTATGGTGCTGCACAAACAGGACCTTTAGCAAAACCATTTGTGACATATAATATTTTAGGTTTAAACAATATTCCAATTATCGGCCCAATTTTCTTTGAAAATACATCTGGTCCAGCTTATCTGGGGGTAATCGTTGCGATTATTGCTTGGTTTGTTTTATTCAAAACAAGATTTGGTCTTCGTCTACGTTCAGTAGGTGAGCATCCTGAAGCATCAGAAACATTAGGTATCAACGTATATGCTATGAAATATGCGGGGGTTCTTATCTCTGGTTTTCTTGGGGGTATCGGTGGAGCTGTTCAAGCACAAGCTGTACAAAATGAGTTCTCGCTTGTAACAGTAGCTGGTCAAGGTTTCATGGCTATGGCGGCTATGGTATTTGGTAAGTGGCATCCAATCGGTGCGATGGGCGCAGCAATCTTTTTCGGTTTCGCGCAAAGTCTATCTGTAACTGCAAACTACATTCCAGTTATTAAGGATGTACCATCAGTATACTTAGATGTAGCACCATATATTTTAACAATTATCGTATTGGTAGTATTTATTGGTAAAGCCCAAGGGCCAAAAGCTTTGGGACGAACTTTCATCCGTTCAAAATAATATACTTTCATAATGAAAAAGCAGAGGTTGGGACAATGATGTCTCAACCTCTGCTTTTTGTATACAATTATATAGGCCTTTTTAAAACATATGGGGCGCCAAAGTCGGTAAATAAATTACCTGCTAGACGAGCAACGGGTTCTAATTTGTCATAAATGACATAACCTTTTTCTTCATCATAGACACTGTCATCTAAGTGATAATCAGTGACCTCAAAGATAAACATATCCGTAATGATGCGATCTTCACGGTCTTTAATTGGAATGTATTGATAGACTTTTAATTCTAAGCGAATCAGCGAATCTTTCACTCCTGGTACTGAAACGGTATGACTTTCGATGGTTTCTATATCTGCCAATTGAATTTCACTCACTTCGGGTCCAACAAGCGCAGCTGTGGCATTCATTTGCTTGATTTGTGATTTACTCACAACATTCATTACTGCCTCAGGAACGTCCAACAAATTTCGTGCAGAATCTTTGATTGAATAATCCGCTTTTCTTAGAATTGCAATTGACAATAAGGGGATTTTTTGACCAGCACCACTTGTAAATGAAAAGGGTGCTAAGTTGATTACATCATTTTCTGTATTTTGGGTTGTAATCCACCCAACAGGACGGGGTACAACAGAACCCGATAATAATTTGTAGCGCAATTTTTCATCTATATCTTTGGCGGCTAAATGATGCATAAGCGTAGACCTTTCTTTATCCTCAATAATTCGTAACGTATTCAATAATTTGATAATGATAGTATTATCAATATATTTATATTAGTGAAAAATTAGCAAGTCTAGAAGTTAGACTTGCTAATGGTCGATTGTTTAAATCTATTTAATTGGTGTAAATTAGGCAGGTGTCACACAAACAATTTCATTTACTGCAATATTATCTGTATAAGTTAATAAACCAGTTTCAACATCACGTTTGAATAAGGAAATTTGTGGTTGGAATTGGTGACCAACAATGATAAATGTTTCATCAGCATTAAAGTTAAAGTCACGTGGGAAATCACCTTCAGTAGAAATATTTTGAATTTCAGTAAGGGTTTGACCATCCTCAGATACTGCAAATACAGTGATTGAGTTGTGGCCACGATTAGAAACATATAAGAATTTATTGTCAGCAGATAAACGAATAGCGGCGCTAGAGTTAAATTCAGTCCAATCACTTGGAAGTGTGTTGTAAATGTTACCAGCAGTTAAACTTCCGTCTTCGTTAATCGTTAAAACGGTAACCGTATAATCTAGTTCACCAAGCAAGTAGACAATTGATTCAGAATGGTGGAAGGCTAGGTGACGTGGACCTGTACCTGGTGCAGCTTTATATACACTTAATTCTTCTAATTTATGGTCGCTAGATAAACGGTATGAATGAACTTCATCGGTACCTAAATCACAAGATAAGATAAATTGGTGATCATTTGTTGGATGGATAAAATGTGCATGTGCAAAATCTTGGTTTTCATGAGGGCCAACAGGAGATGTATGTTGAACGATGTCTGCAACTGCTAATGTGCCATCTTGTAATATATCGATAACTGCTAATTCACCTTTTTTGTAATTAGCATTATAACTACATGATTTTCTTCATCATAAGTTACATAACAACCGTTTTCATTGAAAACTTTAGTACGATCTTTAAAAGTGAAGTTACCATCTACTAATTCATAATGAGCTAAACCAGGTTCATCACCATCACTTAAAGTGAATAAATGTTTGCCGTCAGCAGATAAAGTAAGGTAAGTTGGGTTATTCTCCTCAATGATTAACGATTCCCCAGCTAATTTACCAGCAGTAGTATCTAAGTTTAATGCATGAATTCCTTTATTATCCTCACGTGTATAACCACCTAAATAAATTGTTTCCATAAAATTAAAACCTCACTTTCTCTTATTGCTTTTATTATACTAAAGATTGTGGCATTTCACACGAAAAAGGGTTGCTGATGCAAAGCTTTCGGTCTATGGATTTGCTATAATAAAGTGAGCTTTCTAAAGGAGTGAACACTATGAATTCAAATGATTTTGAAAATACACCTAGAGATTTAAATCAAAAAATGTCAGCCGCGCAAAGAAAAGAAGGGCTGACGATAAAAAAGTACCCAATAGAAGTTGGTTTTATCTGCATATACTAAATAATCGCTATGTCGGCATTCTTTTCATATTGATTCTCATTTCTATTTTTGTGAGTCAGTTTAGTAAAATTGCTTTTTTATTTGAACCAATCATTTCGTTTTTCCAAGTGATTTCCTTACCTATTATCATAGCCAGTATCTTTTACTATTTATCAGTTCCCTTAGTCAATAGTTTAGCAAAACATAAAGTCAACCGTACGATAGGTTCAACGATTGTGTTGATTGTTATCGCCGTTGTGATTACCGGTCTAATTGCACTTATTCCTTCCTTAGTGGATGAGGGGCGCAATTTAATTAATAACTGGGATTCCATTTGGCAAAATTACCAAAGCCGTCTTCAAGGGTTTATTAAAGGTGATTGGTATGATCAGGTTGATTTAGTGATTCAAACTTTTTTGACAAGATTCCAAGATTTATCAACTTTTAATTGGGAAAATATCGCCAATAGCGCGCTTACCAGTCTTTCTTCAATTGTAGGTACCGTTACGCGTGTAACTATTGCAATTGTTACTGCCCCAATTATCTTATTTTATATGTTGCGTGACGGATATAAACTACCAGGGTTCCTATCGCAATATTTACCAACTCAAATTCGTCAATCGACCATGCAATTAATTGCAGATATGAACAAACAAATTAGTCAGTATATTCGGGGGCAAATTATTGTTGCGATTGCGGTGGCCATTATGTTTGTTATTGGCTATTCCGTAATTGGATTACCTTACGGTGCAATTATCGGTGTTGCGGCAGGTTTTTTAAATATCATTCCTTACGTTGGTTCTTTCCTAGCTATGATTCCTGCGATTATAGTAGCCATCGTAGTAGGCCCAGTCATGATTATACAAGTTTTAATTGTATTCGCTATTGAACAAACAATTGAGAGTAGAGTCATCTCACCACAAGTTTTGGGTTCAAATTTAGCAATTCACCCGGTGACCATTATGCTGTTATTAATAGCGGCGGGTAATTTATATGGTGTAGCTGGTGTGGTATTCATTATTCCAATCTATGCAGTATTAAAGGTGATTTTTTTTCATTTCTTTGCATGGTACAAAGCTGTTTCTGGTTTATATGAAGATGATGATACGGATGATGAATTAGATGAAATTGATGTGGCGCCATTTGAGGAAGCTGTGCCTGAAGAGGATTAATACCATTTATTTGAGAATTCAAAATAATCAGCGTATAATGGAAAAATCGCACTGTTTTATACAAATATATTTTTAGAGGAGGAGTTACATGTGGCGTTTAATTAAACGCATACCTTTATGGGCCATGGTTGGTGCAATTGTCTTTGCAATGACGCAGGCTGTAGGGGAATTGCTATTACCTACGCAGACTGCCCGCATTATTGATGACGGGGTAGCAACGGGTAATATGGAGGCAATATACAGAATTGGCGGGCAAATGATTTTAATTACATTGTTAGTCATTGCTTCAGCGACCATTTCTGTATTTATTGCTGCTCGAACAAGTCAAAATTTGGGGCGCGAATTACGTAATGAAATTTATTCAAAAGTGCTCAGATTTTCAAAAGAAAATATGGGGGATTTTGGAGAGGCTTCATTAATCACACGATCTTCAAATGATATTCAACAAATTGAAGTTACTGTGATGATGATTTTGCGTATGGTTTTATTAGCACCTGCTATGCTTATTGCAGCTATTGTGATGGCGGTTATTTCTAGTCCGGAATTGAGTTTGGTTTATGCTGTTACAGGCCCTATTTTAGCGATTTTAATTTTTGTTATTCTACGTATGGTGTCACCTTATTTTAAATCTATGCAACGAAAAGTAGATGAATTAAATTTAATCTTTCGTGAGGGATTAACTGGGGTGCGTGTTATTCGTGCATTTAATCGTTCTAAATTTGAAGAAGAGCGATTTGCTACTGCAAACAAGGATTATGCGGATACTGCGATTAAAGCACTGTTCCGGATGTCGTTTTTGATGCCAATAATGACAACCATTTTATCATTAACAAACATTACTTTATCATGGCGTGGAGCACACCTTGTGGCTGCTCAAAAACTTAGTGTCGGGGTTATTTTATCGTTTGTTAACTATTCATTTATCATTATGTTCTCATTTATGATGTTAGGCATGATTTTTGTTATTTTACCAAGAGCGCAAGTTTCTGCTCAACGTATTAATGAAATTTTAGATACAGAAATTACGATTCACTCTCCAGAAAATCCTGTTTCAGTTAACCCAACAGAACCTGGTAAAGTTGCCTTTGAACATGTTGATTTTAAATTCGGCAATGCAGAGGCTAATGTTTGCAAAACATCAATTTCCAAGTGGGCCCAGGTCAAACTTTAGCCATTATTGGAGGGACGGGATCCGGTAAATCTACTATAGCAAATTTGATTATGCGCTTTTCAGATGTTACCTCAGGATCAGTAAAGGTTCATGACCATGATGTCAGAACCTATTCACTAGATAATTTAAGGGAATTAATTGGGTATGTACCACAAAAAGCCAATTTATTTACGGGTACAATTCGGGAAAACTTGTTATATGGTAATCCCAATGCGACAGATGATGATTTATGGTATGCCTTACGCATTGCACAAGCAGATGATTTTGTACGTGGACTACCCGAAGGATTAGATGCGCATGTCTCTCAAGGTGGGAATAACTTCTCTGGGGGACAAAAACAACGATTAAGTATTGCGAGAGCAATTGTTAAACATGCCAATATCTATATTTTTGATGATTCCTTCTCCGCTTTAGACTATACAACAGATCGTAAATTACGCGCGGCACTGAAAGATGTGACTGCTGAGGCTGCAACGATTATTATTGCCCAACGTGTTTCTACTATCCGAAACGCAGATATCATCATCGTGTTAGATAAAGGTGAAATCTCAGGTATGGGTACCCATGATGAATTAATGGCCAACGATATTTATCGTGAAATTGTAGAATCACAGATTAAGGAGGCGGAGTAATGGGAGATAAAAAGAAACAACTAGATGGCCGCCGTCATAAACCTAAAAATTTCTGGTCTACTTTGGGTCGTTTTATTAAATACATGGCCACACGTAAATGGACTTTCTTATTAATTATCATCTTGATTGTCTTATCAACAATTTTCCAAATTGTTTCACCGCGTATTTTGGGTCAAGCAACGACCTTAATTACCGATGGGGTAAGCAATGGCTTACAAAACGTGGATGGTCAGGAAATGTTTATCATTGACTATACAGGTCTTGCAAAAATTTTAGCTACAGTAGTTACATTTTATATCACTTCTGCGATTTTTAATTTCCTACAAGGGGTATTATTAAGTCGTACTTCACAACATGTCATTGAAGATCTACGAAATGATATGCGTGCTAAACTGAATCGTTTGCCGATTTCATTTTTAGATGCTACACCAAATGGTGAGATTATGTCCCGTGCCATAAATGATGTTGAAAATGTGGGGATGACACTACAACAAACTTTACAACAAGTTTTGATGTCTGCAACCCAATTTATTTTAACACTCGTGATGATGACTTTAATTAGTCCTAAAATGACTTTAATAGCAGCGGGTACAATCATCCTATCTACAATTATTATGTTATCTGTTACACCTGTATCGCAAAAGCTTTTCGCTGCGCAACAACGGGTGCAAGGGAATTTAAATGCCTACATTGAAGAAAATTATTCTGGTCAAGTAGAAAATAATGCATTTAATCAAAATACGCATAAAATTGACCAATTTAAAGCAAAATCAGATGAATATTATGAAATTTCTTGGAAAGCACAATTTATTTCTGGTATATTGATGCCTTTAATGAATTTAGCCAAAAACTTTGGTTATGTAGCGGTAGCTATCGTCGGTGGATTCTCGGTAGCCAATGGTACGATGCCTATAGGTGATGTGCAAGCCATGTTACAATATGCTGGTATCCTATCAGAACCATTGAAACAAACAGCCAATATGATTAATCAGTTACAACGTATGGTAGCTTCAATTGAACGTATTTTTGAATTCTTAGATGTTGCTGAAATGGAAGAGGAAGCCTCAAATATTCCTGCAATTGATACTGAATATAAGATGATTTTTGAAAATGTCCAATTTGGGTATGACGAAGGTGCAGAAAACCTTCTGATGCATGATTTTAATTTAAAGGTGAAACCTGGACAAATGGTGGCCATTGTTGGTCCAACTGGTGCAGGGAAATCTACGATCATTAATTTAATTGAGCGATTTTATAATGTGTCTGGTGGTTCTATAAAGTTTGAAGGCGTAGATACACGTGATATTAGCCAGGAAGATTTACGTGCCAAAATGGGTATGGTCTTGCAAGACACTTGGTTGTTTAATGGTACGATAGCTGAAAATATCGCTTATGGTTCACATAAAGATCACATTACGAGACAAGATGTGGTACGTGCAGCACAAGCAGCTCACGTTGACGATTTTGTTCGTAAGTTACCGAACGGATATGACACAGTCATCAACCAAGATGGCTCCAACATGTCTCAAGGCCAACGTCAATTATTAACTATCGCTCGTGCTTTCATGTCTGATCCTGAAATATTAATCCTAGATGAAGCAACATCTTCAATTGATACGCGTACAGAAAAATTGATTCAAAAAGCAATGAGTCAATTGTTAGAAGGGCGAACATCATTTGTCGTTGCTCACCGCTTATCAACGATTCAAGATGCGGATAATATCATTGTATTAAACCATGGAGATGTTATTGAAACGGGTAACCACTTCGAATTATTAGCACAAAAAGGATTCTACTATAATCTATATAATGCACAGTTTGTTAACGGCGAATTTGAGTAAAAAAAAGAGGCTGGGACAAAAAATTAAAATCATAGATTTTTCGTCCTTACAATGTAGGTTCCTTGTGAGCCGTTGGACCATTGAAAGCCAGGATCTTTCAATTTGAAATCGAGCCAAGGTCTCGATTTCATCCTCTTTCACGGCTAAGGAACTACACTTTCAGTCCTTTAACCTGTTCCCATGATATATTTCAATCAAAATTTATAATAATTTTTCAAAGTAAAAGGCGTACACAACTCTTATTCAGAATTGTGTACGCCTTTTTAGAGGCCTTTTGTCCCAGCCACATTTTTTGTTTAAACTGCGTGAGCCATTAATTTTTGATGAGTAGAGTGTTGATATTGAAAAGCAAAAGTGTCATCTAGTATCCACTTTTTGACATCTTGTGCGGCAATCAATAAAGGCATCCGGTGGTGGATTTGGCCAACAACTTCATCGGGTTCTGTTGTTAATATGATGGATTCGGCTTGGCGCTGACCTGTTTTAGGGTCATTAAACATGCGGTAAAATCCACCAACATATAAAACATGCTTCGGTTCAGAAAATGTATATGGATCCTTATTAACGGAAAATTCATAGAAAGCTGACATTGGGAAGATAATTCGTCGTGTCTCAAAGGCTTCTTTAAACATTTTCTTCTCTCGGGCCGTTTCAATTCGCGCATTGATTAGTAGTTGGTTAGGCTTAAATCCAGTAAATCCCCATTTGGTTAGTGCAGGGACAATTTCCTTTTCTGGATTGGCACCTAATGTAATCACTTGACTACTTGGATAAATAATATCCACTGCAGAATCAGGGATTTCACCATCTCGTTGGCGAATTTCATTGTAATAGTCGAAGAGCACTTGTTCACTTTTATCATATAGATATCTTCCACACATAGCCATACCTCCGGAAATTTCAAAATGAATATTAACCCTCAGTTGGAAGGTTTTCTTTAGCCAGACGGGCATCCATATTTTGAATCGCTAAAGCAACGATTTCTTTGGTCAATTGGTCATTACGGACAAGTAGGGGACCATGGAAATATGAACCAAAAGTATTTTTATACATTACACCTTCAGTTTGGTCTTCGCCATTATTTCCAAATCCTGTTACAACTTTACCTAAAGCTTGTGTATTTTCACCTAGGAAAGTTCGACCATTATGATTTTCATAACCATAGTACGTTTGACCGAATCGTTCATTTTCAATCACAATATCACCAATAAAACGATTATGGTCTTGGTTTAAGGTATAGTGGTCTAGCGCACCAATACCTTCAAGTCGTTCACCTGCTGCATTAATATAGTACTTACCTAATAATTGGAAACCACCACAAATACCAATCGTAACACCATAGTTTTCTATATAGCTGTTAAAGCTTCTTTTTTGGATTGAATATCTCTAGCAACGATTTTTTGTTCGTAGTCTTGACCACCACCAAAGAAAACTAAATCATATTTATTAGGGTCAAAATCATCTCCAACTGAGACTAGTTCTGTTTCAACTTGAACATCTTGTTGCTTTGCTTCGTATTCAAGCATCAATAGGTTACCGTTGTCACCGTATGTATTCATTAAGTTTCCATATAAATGGGCAATTTTTAACGTTCGTGTCATTAGTTCATACGCTCCTTCACATAACCTGATTCTGCTAATTCTTTACGGATATTCAACATAGCAGTATAGGTCGCAAGAATATACACTTTTTCAGTAGGTGCTGTTTTAACGGCTTCGACGATAGCTTTAGGATCGTCCAATTTAATTAAAGTTTCGGTATTAAAACCGGCAACCATCAGACGTTTTGTTAAATCCTCAACCCGGATACCAGCGACAAATGTTGTATCAATGTTATCCATTTGGGCTAATTTTTCAAAGTTACCATCCCAAATCCAAGAAACATCTTGACCATCAGCAGGACGGTCATTTAAGACAGTGATTAAAGTAAACGGTGCTTTTTCGAGTAAGGTTAGTTCGATAATTTGATTTAAACCAACCGGATTCTTAATCAAGTTGATACGTAAATCATGTCCATCTACATTAATTGCTTCTTGACGGCCAAAAATACGTTTGGCACTTTGCAAGCCCTTAGCAATATCTTCTTGAGAAATACCAAAATAACGGCCCAATGAGTATGCAGCTAATGCATTGTATACATTATATAAACCGGCGACTGGAATTTCATATTGATAACCATCGATTGTAAACGTAGCTGATTCCGGCGTTAACGCATCTACATGATCCACTTTATAGGTTAATTCCGGACGGTGAACACCACAGTTGGGACAGAAATAGTCACCCAAGTTTGAATAAGTAATATCATGATAATGTAAAACATGTTCACAGTTAGGGCAAATGACACCATCTGTATTGTTATCAGCAAGGAAGTCGCGGGATTGATCCTTATTATCAAAACCGAAGAATATTTGTGGATTCGCTACCTCACGTGATGCAAAAATAGGCGCATCTCCGTTTTGTAGCAAGATAGCATTTGGTGCTTTTGCGGCACCTTGTAAAATGAAATCATAAGTTGTATAGATTTCTCCGTAGCGATCCATTTGATCACGGAAGATATTCGTTGTTAAAATGACTTCTGGTTTAATGTGTTCAGTGATGTGACGTAATGAAGCTTCATCTACTTCAAGTACGGCAATTTTTTTATCAGATTTCTTACCTGAATCTTCAATAAAAGATGACGTAATACCTTGTAACATGTTAGAACCAGAATTATTGGTCATCACATGGTCATAGGCTTGTTTTAAAATATTTACGGTTAGGGCAGTCGTTACTGTTTTCCCGTTAGTCCCTGTAATGATGACTACTCGATAGTTTTCACCTAAGGCTTTTAGGATATCAGGATCAATACGTTGTGCGATTTTACCTGGTAAAGAGGTCCCACCACTCGTAAATTTTTTAAGTAGTTGCTGGCTTGTTCTCCCAGCGAGTGTTGCTATTTGGCTTTTGAATTTCATATTGGCGCTCCTCCATTATTCAATGTTCATTCGAACTCTCGTAGAACAATTTTACCATAAGAGATGATTTTTCTGAAAAAAATCAGGGCATTTAAGATTTCTTTAAAAATTCACCTGCTTATTTTACGTAATTCGTAGAGAAATACTGAATAAAAATTGACTAGAGACAGGTTTAAAAGTAAAATGAATAGTTGAGTGTATCGATATAAATTGGATAGGAGTGTTTGGATGGCGCAATTATTTTTCCGTTACGGTGCGATGAACAGTGGTAAATCATTTGAGATTATTAAAGTAGCACATAACTATGAAGAACAAAATAAGCATGTTTTAGTCTATACGAGTGCGGTGGATAATCGTGCAGGTGTAGGAAACGTATCTAGTCGTGTTGGTGAAGAAAGAGCCGCTAGAGCAATTGCTGAAGATACAGATGTGTATGAAGACCTTGTTCAATACTTACGTGAAACTAATGAGAAAATTTACTGTATCTTGATTGATGAAGCACAGTTCTTGAAGAAAGAGCATATTTATCAACTCGCACGTATTGTGGATGATCTGAATATTCCTGTCATGGCATTTGGCCTAAAAAATGATTTCCTAAATAATTTGTTTGAAGGGTCTAAATACCTACTATTGTTAGCAGATAAAATAGAAGAAGTGAAAACAATTTGCTGGTTCTGTGCCAAGAAAGCAACTATGAACATGCGTGTCTCTGAAGGACATCCTGTCTATGAAGGCGCACAGGTTCAAATTGGCGGTAATGAGGCATATTATCCAGTATGTCGTAAACATTATCACCACCCACCATTGAAAGATGGTAAAATTTATATTGAACGCAACAATGAAGCTTAGGCATTAATTGAAAAGTCCTATTATTCAAGCACACAAGTATAAAAGCTATAGAAAAGAGTTGAAACAATGTTTAATGATCAATTAGATTCATTTATCGCTCGTTACGCTGAAGTAACAGAGCTTATGAGTGACCCGGATGTTATTAATGATAACCAACGTTTCCGTGCCATTTCAAAAGAAGAAGCGGATTTACGTCCAAAAGTAGAAACATTTACCCACTACAAAGAAGTTGTTGAAGGTATTGCTGATACTGAAGAGTTATTAGCTGAAACTACTGACGATGAAATGACAGAGTTAGCTAAAGAAGAGTTAAAAGAACTTAAAGAAGAACGCGAACAACTTGAAGAAGAAATCAAACGCTTAATGATACCTTCTGATCCTAACGATGACAAAAATATTATCATGGAAATTCGTGGTGCCGCAGGTGGAGATGAAGCACAATTATTTGCTGGCGACTTATACGAAATGTACAATCGTTATGCAACTAACCAAGGTTGGCGTGTAGAAGTTGTTGAATCTTCAAGTAATGATATTGGTGGTTATAAAGAAATCACACTGCAAATTCAAGGGGACAACGTATACTCTAAATTAAAATTTGAATCAGGCGCACATCGTGTGCAACGTGTACCAGACACTGAGTCTCAAGGCCGTGTACATACATCGACTGCAACTGTAGGTGTCATGCCCGAACTTGAGGACGTTGACTTCGATTTAGATGATAAAGATATCCGTCTTGATATTTTCCGTGCGTCTGGTGCAGGTGGACAACATGTCAACAAAACATCATCTGCCGTACGTTTAACGCATATTCCAACGGGTATTGTTGTATCTATGCAAGACCAACGTTCGCAACAACAAAATAAAGATAAAGCTATGATGATTTTACGTTCTCGTGTTTATGAAAAATTGGCTTCTGAGCAACAAAATGAATATGATTCTCAACGTAAAAACTTGGTGGGTACTGGTGATCGTTCTGAACGTATCCGTACATATAATTATCCACAAAACCGTGTAACTGATCACCGAATCGGTTTAACCATTCAAAAATTAGACCGTATTATGAGTGGTGAGTTGGATGAAATCGTTGACGCTTTACTATTAGCTGACCAAGCCAATAAATTAGAGGAGTTAAATGATTAATACGACGTACTTAGAGGTCCAAGCATGGGCCTCTTCTTTTTTAGATGAAAATAACCATGAAGCAGAAATTGCATATCACTTGATGTTAGACATGGCAGATTTTTCAGTTTCAGATTGGCAAATACATCGCCAAGATACCATGCCTAGTGAATTAAAGGATGCCTATGTTGAAGCTATTCATAAAGTAGTGACTGAAAATTATCCGTGGCAGTATATCGTTGGTAAAGCGTGGTTTTATGGTGAAGACTTCAAAGTAACACCTGCAACTTTAATTCCGAGACAAGAAACAGAAGATCTTGTAACTTTTGTGTTCAAATTAATCAAAAATGGGCAGATTAAACCGGATGCCAAAATTTTAGATATTGGGACGGGGACAGGTATAATTGCAATTACTTTAAAAACACATTATCCAAATCTGCAAATTACGGCAACAGACATTTCACCAGAAGCCTTAGCTGTTGCAAAAGAAAATGCTCAGGCCAAAAATACAACTATTCGATTTGAACTGGGGGATTTGTATGATCCCGTGGCAAACGAAAAATTTGATGTGATTATTTCTAACCCGCCATATATAAGTGAGGATGAGACAGATGTCATGTCACTTTCTACATTATTATATGAACCCAAGGGTGCCTTATTTGCCGATGATAGTGGCTACGATATTTACTGGCGCCTTTTTGAGGGGTTAAATGATCACCTTACCTCTGACGCACACTTCATCGCAGAGTTCGGATATAAGCAAGGTAGACACTTGCTAACACGTGCGAAAGCCATGTTTCCCAACTTAAAAGCAAACATTATCCAGGATTACACGGGTAACGACCGTATTTTATGGATAAATTCATAAAAATATAGATACAATTTTAATAGAACATGTTAAAATATAAATACGAGATGAAAGGGGTTTTCTCTGTTATGACAAAAATCATTCAGGCAAATCAACTAGAAGAAGGTGCTCAATTACTTCGTGCTGGTAAATTAGTCGCATTCCCAACGGAAACAGTATTCGGTTTGGGTGCAATTGCAAATAACGAAGCGGCTGTAAAATCCGTATACACAGTAAAAGGGCGCCCTAGTGACAATCCCTTGATTGTTCATATAGCTGATGCAGAGGATATTTTTGAATTTATGCAGGATGACGATCAAATGCGTCATTCGCTCATTGAAAAATTAAGTGATGCATTCTGGCCGGGACCGTTGACGCTTGTTGTACCAGTTAAAGCGGATACTTTTCCGGCTGTTGTTACAGGGGGGATGGATACGGTAGGTATTCGCTTACCAGACCTTGATACAACGCGTGAATTGATTCGATTAACTGGCTTCCCTTTAGTAGGACCTTCAGCTAATATTTCTGGCAAACCAAGTCCAACTAAAGTGGAACATGTCAAACATGACTTTGATGGTAAAATCGGAGGCATTGTGAATGCAGATCCTACCCGTATTGGTGTGGAATCGACCGTTTTAGATTTAACTGATGAGCGGGGCCTAATTATTTTGCGACCTGGTTTCATTACAAAATCTATGATTGAGAAAGTCATTGATAATGTGCCAATCTTTATTGGGGGTAGCATTGCGAGTGATGATACCACGGCACCAAAAGCACCCGGCATGAAATATATTCACTATAGCCAGATCAACCTGTCATGGCAGTAAGTTATGATGAAATGGCGAATGTGTTACAAGATTTGGAAAATCAAAACATGCCTTTTGCACTTGCAGCAACAACTCAAACCCTGGCTGAATACGGTACTCGTGCTCGAGCAACTTTCTCTCTTGGCGAAGATATCACCAGTGCTACGCATACTTTATTTTCTGCACTGAGAACCTTCGATGATGTACCTGAAATTACCCAAATTGTGGTTGAACTTTTCCCAGATGAAGAGGAAAATAGTGCCTACCGCAATCGCTTAATCAAAGCAAGTTCAGTGGTAATGGAATAATTTTCGTAACACCAAAAAATTTGTCTACTTATAGACAATGGAGGCTAACAATAAATGGAAAAAGATATTGTATTTGATTTATTAAACGAAGAATTAGAACGTCAACAAAATGGTATTGAATTAATTGCCAGTGAAAACTGGGTTTCTCAAGCCGTACGAGATGCGCAAGGTTCAGTAGCAACCAATAAATATGCCGAAGGTTACCCTGGAAAACGTTACTATGGTGGTTGTGAAGTAGTAGATAAGAAAACTTAGCAATTGACCGTGCCAAAGAATTATTTAGCGCAGCTTATGCAAATGTACAACCACATTCAGGTTCTCAAGCAAATATGGCTGTTTATGATGCCTTCTTAGAACCCGGTGACCTTGTTTTGGGTATGAACCTAACAGATGGTGGCCATTTAACACATGGTTCAAAAGTTAATTTCTCTGGTAAAAAATACAATTTTGTCAATTATAACGTTAGCCCCGTGGACGAACGCATTGATTATGATGAAATCGAACGTTTAGCTCAAGAACATCAACCTAAATTAATCGTTGCAGGTGCATCAGCATACACACGTACCATTGATTTTGAACGTATCAGTCAAATTGCTAAAGATGTTAATGCTTACTTTATGGTAGATATGGCGCATATTGCTGGTTTAGTAGCAGCTGATTTACATCCAAACCCAATTCCATATGCAGATGTCGTTACTTCTACAACACATAAAACATTACGTGGACCTCGTGGTGGTTTAATCCTTTCAGGAAATGCTACTTATGGTAAAAAATTGAATTCTGCAATTTTCCCCGGTATCCAGGGTGGGCCACTAGAGCATGTAATTGCTGCAAAAGCTGTTGCTTTTGGTGAAGCTTTGCAAGATGACTTTAAAGACTACCAAGCACAAATTATTAAGAATGCTAAAGCTTTTGAAGCAGTATTTGAAGCAGAAGGCATTCCTATGGTTTCTGGTGGTACGGATAACCATATGCTATTATTAAAAGTTGTTGATTTTGGTGTAACAGGTGCTGATATCGAAGTTGCTTTAGATGAAGTTGGTATTACAGTAAACAAGAATACAATTCCAAATGAAACTTTAAGCCCATTCAAAACAAGTGGTATTCGTATAGGAACTCCAGCTATCACCACTCGCGGTTTTAAAGAGACTGAAGCAACGACAGTAGCTCAATTAATTGCAAAAATCATTAAAAACTATGATGATCAAGAAGTATATAGTGAAGTAAAAGATGCAGTAAAAACTTTAGTAAGTAAATTCCCATTAAAATAATCAATTTAGCGTTCATGTAACCACTTGCATGAACGCTTTATATTCTGTATAATGTTTTAGGTTTAAGCCAATTACGAACAATGTAAAAAACAGGATAAAGAAAGATTGAGGTAATCATTAATGAGTAAGTTAGTTGTAATTGATCATCCATTGGTTCAACATAAAATGGCTATGTTACGTGATAAGAACTTAGGTACAAAAGGTTTCCGTGAATTAGTAAATGAAATCACGATGTTTTTAGGTTACGAAGTAACTCGTGATTTATCAGTGGAAGATATTGAAATTGAAACACCATTGATGAAAACAACTCAAAAAGTTATTTCTGGTAAAAAATTGGCAATTGCGCCAATCTTACGTGCTGGTTTGGGTATGGTTGACGGCATGTTATTATTAACACCTGCTGCAAAAGTAGGGCATATTGGTATGTTCCGTGATGAAGAAACTTTGGAACCTCAAGAATATTTCTTTAAAATGCCTCAAGATATCGATGAACGTGAAGTAATTGTTGTTGACCCAATGTTAGCTACAGGTGGTTCTGCAATTATGGCCATTGATTCATTAGTGAAACGTAACGTTGATCCAGTAAATGTTAAATTTGTGTGCCTTGTGGCTGCACCTGAAGGCGTTAAAGCATTGCAAGCAGCATATCCGCAAGTAGATATTTATACAGCTGCCTTAGATGAAAAATTAAACGAAGATGGCTACATTTTGCCAGGTCTTGGCGATGCTGGTGACCGATTATTCGGTACATTATAATTGTCATTGTTTAGACTTATATGCTAACCTTGATATGTTCGCATAAAAATAAATGACATAATAAGGTCAATAAATATAAATTTAGATAGGTGATAATGAAATGACGGAAAATATGATAATTAAAGGTGGCAACCGATTAGAAGGCCACGTAAAAATTGACGGGGCTAAAAATGCGGTTTTACCTTTATTAGCTGCAACTTTGTTAGCAGATAAAGGCCAAAGCCACATCTCAAATGCTTCATTACTTTCAGACGTATACGTAATGAATGACGTATTGCGTAATTTGAATGCAACTGTTGATTTTGATGAAACGAATTACGAAATCATTGTTGATGCTACAAAAGAATTAACAACTGAAGCACCATTTGAACTTGTTAGTAAAATGCGTGCAAGTATCGTTGTAATGGGGCCTTTATTGTCTCGTTACGGACATGCTAAATTTGCCATGCCTGGTGGTTGTGCAATTGGCTCTCGTCCAATTGACTTGCATGTAAAAGGTTTTGAAGCTTTAGGTGCTAAAGTAACGACTACCGCAGGGTATGTAGAAGCTGTTGCTGAAAAATTGATTGGTGCTAATATTTATTTAGATTTCCCAAGTGTTGGTGCTACCCAAAATATTATGATGGCCGCAGCCCTAGCAGAGGGCACCACTATAATTGAAAACGTAGCACGTGAACCTGAAATCGTAGACTTAGCTAACTTTATTAATAAAATGGGTGGGCATGTTCAAGGTGCAGGTACTGATACAATCAAGATTCGCGGTGTTGAAAGCCTAACTGGTACTGAGCATACTGTCATTCCAGACCGTATTGAAGCAGGTACATTTATGGTTGCTACTGCAATTACCGAAGGTGACGTATACATCGAAGATGCCATTTCAGAACATAATCAACCGCTTATTTCTAAATTAAAAGAATTAGGCGCAACAATTACTGAAGATGTATCTGGTGTTCGTGTACAAGGATCTGCCGTATTAAAAGCAACAAAAGCGAGAACTTTACCATACCCAGGTTTCCCAACTGATATTCAATCACCATACACAGTAGCACAGGCGTTAGCAGAAGGCACTTCTGAAATGGAAGAAACTGTTTTTGAAAACCGTTTTATGCATTTGGAAGAATTGCGTCGAATGAATGCAAACTTCTCAATTAATGGAGATACTGCGATTATTACTGGTCCAGCAAAACTTCAAGGTGCTGCAGTGGCAGCTTCTGATTTACGTTCTGCAGCTGCTTTAATTCTCGCTGGTTTACGTGCGGAAGGTTTAACGAAAGTTTCTGAATTAAAATATTTAGACCGTGGCTACCATTCTTTTGAAAAGAAATTACAAGCCTTAGGTGCAAATGTATTACGTGTTGACGTAGACGGTAAAACAGACGCAGAACTTGAAGCATTATTAGATTAGTAGGGGATAATATGAAACAATTCCATCAATATTTAGACGCACCATGGAAGAAATTTTTATTTTGGGGTATTGTCATTTTAATCCTGTCTATAGTACTTTTTATCATTGGTGGTATTATAGGCTATGGTGTTTCTTCTGATAATTCACCTTTTAATTTTTTAAGTAGTAAAACATGGAACCATGTATTTTCGTTTATCAAATAGAAGACGAAGTATATGAAAAGTACCGGGTAGTAGCAATTTGCTGCCCGGTTTTTTGATGTCTTTTATCGTCTTCTTTAGATTTTTCCTACTGCAAGTTCTTGACCATATGTTACAATATCTTAGATATGAGGTGAGTAAATGGACGGAATTTTACCTTTATGGAAAGAACGCGGCATGACAAGTCATGACTGTGTCTTTAAGGTCAGAAAAATATTACATATGAAAAAAGTTGGTCATACGGGAACGTTAGACCCAAATGTTGACGGTGTCCTCCCTATTTGCTTAGGTAGTGGGACTAAATTAGTGGAATTATTAATGGATAAAACCAAAGTTTATACTGGTGAAATTACCTTTGGTTTTGCAACAACAACTGAGGATTTAGATGGGGAAATCGTCCGTGAGGAAGTGATTGAAACAGCTATTTCCGATAAAGCTATTCAAGAGGCCATGCAAAAGTTAACAGGGCATATTGTCCAAATTCCACCAATGTTCTCAGCAATTAAAGTGAATGGCAAACGTCTTTACGAATATGCACGTGAGGGAATAGCGGTTGAGCGACCTGAGCATCCAGTTTATGTAGATGCATTCGAAATGACGAGTGCTTCAACCTTAGCAGATGGACGTCAACATTTTCAGTTTAAAGTGGTTTGCGGTAAGGGTACTTATGTACGAACTTTGGCAAGCGACTTGGGTGTCACACTTGGTGTACCTGCAACTATGACGAGCCTTACGAGAGCGGCGTCTACGCCTTTTAGTCAAGACGACTGCCTCACCCTAGACCAACTGCGTGAAGCAGTGGAAAAGGACGATTTTTCGTGGCTAGTAAGTATTGAAGAATCATTGTCGGTATATCCGCAGTGGCACGTATCTTCTACAGAAGTCATTTTACACAAATTAATAGACAATGGCTCGGTCTTAGATTTAAATGTTCTGCCAAAGGAATTACAGGATCAACTGCCAGTCACTGTTTTTTTAGATGATAAAATCAAAGCATTATACGACTTACATCCTTCAAAAGATGGTAAGATTAAACCGACAAAAATGTTCTAAGGAATAGATAGGGAAGGTAATTTATGGAGACAATATACTTACACCATCCATACAAACAAGAGGATGTCTATCAAGGTCATATAGTCCTTGCTTTAGGTTTCTTTGACGGTGTGCATAGAGGGCACCAGGCAGTAATTGAGGCTGCTAGAAAAGAAGCGAATCGCTTGCAGCTACCATTGGCTGTAATGACGTTTAACATGGCCCCACGCATAATGTACCAACAAATTCGACCTGAAGAAGTGACTTATTTAACCACCATGGTTGAAAAGCAACGTTTAATGGCTCAATTTGGTGTTGATTATTTATATGTTGCGCAATTGACTTCAGCTTTTTCAAAACTGGCTCCTCAAGATTTTGTGGATCAATATATGGTCGGCTTACATGCCCAAACTGTAGTTGCTGGATTTGATTATACCTATGGCAAAAAAGATGTTGCCAACATGTCTACTTTAAAACAACATAGTAAGGAGCGCTTTCAAATTATTGAAGTTGCACAATTAGCTGAGGCAGACGGGAAAGTTGGATCAACTGAAATTCGTCAAGATTTGGAGACAGGTTTATTAAGTCATGCAAATGAAAAGCTGGGCTACATTTACAGTCTTGAAGGAATTGTTGTTCACGGTGAAAAACGTGGCCGGCAAATGGGCTTTCCAACAGCCAATTTAATGATTCCAAGTGAATCATTAATCCCTAAAGAAGGCGTATATGTTGTTGAGATGCTAATAAACGGCACCATGTATCAAGGTGTCGCATCAATTGGTACTAATATTACCTTTGGCGAGAATCGAAAACGTACAGTTGAAATTTTCTTATTAGATTTCCATCAAGAAATTTACGGTGAAGCAGTCACTGTTTATTGGCATCAATACTTACGACCAGAATTGAAATTTGATGGTATGGAAAGCCTTATAGCGCAAATGGATGATGATGCAGCTCAAGCTAGAGCATATTTGACTGCCTATTCTCCGTATATATAACAGAAAAAAGGTTGGGAAAAAAGGCCTCTAAAAGAGGCTGGGACAAAACTACTTTTGCGAAAAAAGTAGTCCCACTTTCGTTTATTTTTATAAAGATATAGAAAAATACACTCCCACTACTGAACAAAAAAGTTCATAGTTTTGGGCGTGAATTTTTTTGAGAGACCTTTTGTCCCAGCCTCTTTACTTTGAAAAATCTTTATAAATTTTGATTGAAACATATCATGGGAACAGGTTAAAGGACTGAAAGTGTAGTTCCTTAGCCGTGAAATAGGATGAAATCGAGACCTTAGCTCGATTTCAAATTGAAAGACCCTGGCTTTCAAAGGTCCCACGGCTCACAAGGAACGTACACTGTAAGGACGAAAAATCTATGATTTTAATTTTTTGTTTTGTCCCAGCCTCTTTTTTTGTATTTAATATCCTACAAGATAAAATGTGGCATTATTTGTGGTTGGAAGTGAATCACTTTACATTTAATCAATATGATAATGAAAACATAAAACAGATTTTCTTATTGCAAGTAATGGAATTTTCTTTCGT
>NZ_NEEY01000099.1 GCF_002252085.1 Aerococcus sp. 1KP-2016 | reverse complement strand
GCCGCTAAATGTCAAAGTTAATTTTTACATCCGAACAAATTCGAGTTTTGAGAAGAAATCCGTACGTTAAAAATGTATCAGAGAAAAGCATTACTTATTCTGATGAATTCAAACGCCATTTTGTTTCAGAATCATTGGATTCAAAAGCGGCTAAACAAATATTTATTGAAGCAGGATTTGATCCGGAAATGCTTGGTGAAAGCCGGATAAAAGCATTCGCTAAGAAATGGCGAAAAAGATATCGTGATAATGGTGTTTTGGCATTGAAAGATACTCGACAAAACCGGTCAGGCAGACCGCGAAAGACTGAACGAACACCTGAACAACAAATTGAACAGTTACAAGCTAAAATTTCATTATTAGAGCAGGAAAATGAATTGTTAAAAAAATCAGAATGGAGCGAAAGGAGGCTAGAAAACAGCGAAAAGACTAGTGAAACCTTCGCAAGAATCCATAGAATGAAAACAGATGGTTCCTACACAGGAACGATTATAGATGCATGTGAAACGCTGGAGGTTTCTCGCTCAGGTTATTACAATTATTTAAAGGGCTTAGCCCAGAGAAACGTACGAGAAGAGGAAGATCAAGCTTGGAGAATCCAAATTGAAAACGCCTATAGCTACCGTGGTTACAAGAAAGGCTCTCGTAGTATTGTCATGTATTTCAAGAATATTCTAGGAATGACAGTCAATCGTAAAAAGGTCCAGCGCTTGATGAGGAAATTTCATATTTTCTGCCCCATTCGTAAAGCGAACCCCTATAAGAGAATGGCGAAAGCTACCAAAGAACACCACACTGTTGAGAATAAATTGGAGCGTCAATTTGTCCAAGGAATAGCTCATAAAGTTCTCTTAACTGATATCACTTATTTACCTGGAGCCAATGGATTTATGGGTTATTTGTCGACCATTAAAGACGGCACGACGAAAGAGATACTCGCTCACTATGTATCTGATAACCTAAAACTAGCTATCTCATTAACTACCATTGATGTATTAATGAGCGCCCACGGCGCAACGTTACACAAAGATGCCTTTATCCATTCAGATCAGGGCGTGCACTATACGAGTCCTAAATTCCATAAGAAGTTGGCGGATAATGACTTAGGACAGTCCATGTCTAGAAGAGGTAATTGTTGGGACAACGCTCCTCAAGAGTCGTTCTTTGGTCATTTGAAAGATGAAATGGAGTATAAAAGTTGTGTCCATTTAGAAGAGTTACGAGCAATAGTAGATGATTACATAGACTACTATAATAATGAACGCGGACAATGGAACCTAAAAAAATTGCCTCCTGTTCATTACAGGGAGCAATTTTTATCGGGTGTTGCATAAGGTCTTTTTTTTTAATGTCCTTGACACAGGGTCCATTTTA
>NZ_NEEY01000098.1 GCF_002252085.1 Aerococcus sp. 1KP-2016 | reverse complement strand
ACAATATTGTGTGGTAATGATGGCAAGAAGGTCACACCTGTTCCCATCTCGAACACAGAAGTTAAGCTTCTTAGCGCCGAATGTAGTTGGGGGTTTCCCCCTGTGAGACTAGGACGTTGCCATGCAATATAAATATTCCGCAATAGCTCAGTTGGTAGTAGCGCTTGACTGTTAATCAAGATGTCGTAGGTTCGAGTCCTACTTGCGGAGTTGGTAGAGTACCTTGCCTGATGGAGAGTTGTCCGAGAGGCCGAAGGAGCACGATTGGAAATCGTGTAAACAGGAAACTGTTTCAAGGGTTCGAATCCCTTACTCTCCGTTAAACCAGATAAGGCCCGTTGGTCAAGCGGTTAAGACACCGCCCTTTCACGGCGGTATCACGGGTTCGATTCCCGTACGGGTCATTTTGGAGGATTAGCTCAGCTGGGAGAGCGTCTGCCTTACAAGCAGGATGTCGGGGGTTCGAGCCCTCATCCTCCATAACACTTATTAATACCTGGTCCCGTAGTGTAGCGGTTATCACGCCTCCCTGTCACGGAGGAGATCGCGGGTTCGATTCCCGTCGGGACCGTTAGTTTAAAATATTATTATGGTCTGATAGCTCAGTTGGTAGAGCACTTGATTGAAGCTCAAGGTGTCGGCAGTTCGAATCTGTCTCGGACCATACGGAGGGATAGCGAAGTGGCCAAACGCAGCGGACTGTAAATCCGTTCCTTCGGGTTCGAAGGTTCAAATCCTTCTCCCTCCATTATTTCTTTTAAACTAAGGGATATTACTTGGATAGGGACATAGTTAAACGGTATAACTACGGTCTCCAAAACCGTCATTGTGGGTTCGATTCCTACTGTCCCTGTTTTTTAATATTTTGGCGGGTGTGGCGAAGTGGTTAACGCATCGGTTTGTGGCACCGACACTCGTGGGTTCGATTCCCATCACTCGCCCTTTTTTTTATTGGGATATAGCCAAGCGGTAAGGCAACAGACTTTGACTCTGTCATGCGTTGGTTCGAATCCAGCTATCCCAGTTGCATTATGGCGGTATAGCCAAGTGGTAAGGCATGGCTCTGCAAAAGCTTGATCGCCGGTTCAAATCCGACTACCGCCTTTCACGCTTCTAACCAAGAAATACGCATATATATTGATTTGCCGGTGTGGCGGAATTGGCAGACGCGCTGGACTCAAAATCCAGTGTCCTCACGGACGTGCCGGTTCGACCCCGGCCACCGGTACTAATGGTTGATATAACCAATCAAATAAAAGACTCGAAACGTTCATTAGTTAACGTTTCGAGTCTTTTTTGTTTTGGGAAAATATGAATTGGCTAAGCGCCTTTTCATCTATGGCTCTTCGACATTTAATGTGGATAGCTTAATTTAAGCAAGAAACTTAAATTCATTTTATATGGATTTGAGTTTCTTTTTTATTTTAAATGAGATTTGATAAAAGAAGAACTATCTTTTTTGTCCTT
>NZ_NEEY01000097.1 GCF_002252085.1 Aerococcus sp. 1KP-2016 | reverse complement strand
CATCGTTATCAGAAAAAATTAAAAAAGATGACCCCGACTGCTTATCGGGATCATCTTTTGTGGGCAGTATAATGTTCTTTTTTATTTGTTCAGTTTATTGGTAGGGGTTCATAGGAGGAAAATATGGGTTTTTTTGATTTTTTGAAAAAGTTACCAGTTGATGAAGTATTAACTGAAAAAGTTAGAATGCTAAATCATCAAATTTCACAAAAAAGTGAAGAATTGAAGGAGCTAAAAAAACAAATTTCAGATGCAAAAAAAGATATAGAAATTTTAGATTATGGATTCTATGAAAGAAAATATAAATTCTCTGATAGTCAAAAATATAAAGAAAAAATAGCAAAAATTAGAGATGAAGAAAAGAAAATGGTTAAAGATGATAGAGCTGGAATCATAGTTAATCCAATGCAATTAAATGGTAGTGCATCTAAAGGTAAGACTATGCAGAATCAACTTATCAAAGCTATGATACGTGGATTTAATGGTGAAGCCGATGCCCTTCTAGTCAAAATCACTGTAAGTAATGTTGAAAGTAAAATTAATGCATTAGAACGGACTTACACTCAACTTAATACATTATACAAAAGAAATGAAATCACCATTCACCCTGCTTACTTAAAACTAAAAAAAGAAGAGCTTTATCTTGCTGCTGAATTTGAAATGCAAAAAGAAGCAGAGAAACAACTATTACGTGAACAAAGGGAAAAAGAAAAAGAAGATAAGAAATTGCAAAAGGAAATTGCAACTAAAAGAGCACAATTAAATAAGGATAGAACTCACTATTCAAACATGATTCAAAAAGTAAAAGAACTATTGAAAGTTACTGCCGTAGAAGATCATGAAGATTTACTAAGGCAACTTGCTGAATACGAAAATAAGTTAACTGAATTAGATGATATTGAAGAAAATATCGATTTTAGAGAAGGTCATGCTACAGCCGGATATGTTTATATCATTTCAAACATTGGCTCTTTTGGTGAAAATGTATATAAAATTGGAGTAACTAGAAGACTCGAACCTTTAGAGCGAATAAGAGAGCTTAGTAGCGCTTCTGTTCCTTTTCAATTTGATGTTCATGCTTTAATTTTTAGTGAAAATGCATTTGGTTTAGAAAATGAAATACATAAGAAATTAACAAAATATAGAGTAAACCAAATAAACGAAAGAAAAGAATATTTTAAAGTACCTTTCACTATTATACAAGAAATTTTAGATAATCATTCTGAACTTGCAATCGAAGTGACCGAAGATGCTGAAGCGTTTGAGTACCGACAAACGCAACTTTTATTGAAAAATAGAAAAAATTCCATGTCTTAATTTCATTTTGAGACATGGATTAATTTGATGTATAAGCATTATTTGATATTTGAAAAAGAAAATTATATTTAATGAAAAGCTTGAAAATATAAGAAAAAATAAATTTAAACATACTAAGGATTTAGAAATCCTTTCAAAAATGGGGTCTAAGTCCTTATATTTTAGAATAATTGCAGTAATATTGAAAACTACTACTAGGTTGATATGAAAATGAATGA
>NZ_NEEY01000096.1 GCF_002252085.1 Aerococcus sp. 1KP-2016 | reverse complement strand
ACCTGAATAATTCATAGCTTTAATTCTTTGGCACATTTTATTGAAATATGTATCACTAATATCCCTATCAACTGATTTTGACTAAAAAGTTACTTCAAACATTCACTGTTCAAAAATATTGAGGAATAAATTTTGGGTGTAAGGCATTTTGAGCATACTTCTCCCTGGATAACTTCCCAGTAAAAAAATCGTTAGATTGTTGGATTAGAGCCATTGACTGGCTCGCCTCAGGCGAGCAAAGACCCTGTAGAATTCATTCTGATACACATGATAACTAGATAATTTGAGATAGACTCGTCTACCCGTTTGGACTAATTTCCCAGCAACTTTCAGAAACTTCAATCGAATAGAATGAATGGTCATTCCCTTTTGGACTTCTTCAAAGCCAATCGTTCTTAAGAAGTTGACTAAGTTGTAAGCTATCAAGCTGAGCATCATTCGGACATGATTCTCCAAAAAGCGAGGACTGTCTGTTTTGTCAAAGTAAAAGCCAGCTTTCGCTTCTTTAATGAAGTTCTCCATTGTGCCACGTTTGGCATAGATAGAAAAGATGGTATCAGGAGAAACATTTTCTGATAGATTTGTCACGATAAATTCATGTCGAAAGAGTAGTTCGCCCGCTTCACGTGTTGAGCGTATACACACGCGACGACTTTGTGACCAGGATTGTGCTTGATAAGTGGTCGAGAAGTACTGAACTTCTCGTTCTTCCCACTTTTGATTATCGCCATAAAGTACTGATTTCTCAGCTATTTGACCTAGTCTACGATTGTTCTTCAGTCGAATAACATAATGACTCTTTTTTGATTCACACGAATCATACACACCAGGTGTAGCGAACCCGCTGTCTCCACGAACCAAGATGTCAGTGTTTGGTAGAGAGTGATTATAGTGCTCTAATAAAGGTGTGAGAAACTCCTTTACGCCTTTTGATGTATATTGATTTCCTGAACGTAGTTCAGCTTTTAAGAAGTCACCAGTCAATCCGTCAAAAGCTACCAATGGATGGTAACCATAGGTTTGGTAGTGTGTATTATAATTCGTTTGTTCTTGGTGACCAAATGTATCTGAATGGGTCGAATCTAAATCAATGATTAATTCCGTATCATTACGGATGAGGCGTGCTTTATCGATAAGTTCTTGGTTCAAAGCTTGAAGTTCATGGATATTCTCCTCAGATAGTCGATCTAAAAATCGGGAAAGCGAAGATTGAGAAGCGAGTTCTTTCCTATCTAAAACAGCTTTAAACACAGGATCTTGTCTCAGGAGATTAGCTGCAGAATCAGCTGAGTAACCAGCAATTAATTGCATAATGAACTGCTCAAGTATGGATAAGTTGTCATGAGTAAAATACGCTCGTTCGTCTTCAATGTGAATGTGTTGCTTAGCCAGTTCAGAAAAACCAAAGATGTTCATCAGCTCTTTCACTAGGACGAGACCCGAATCACTCGATAATTGACCACCTGTATGAGAAATAGTGATATTTGAATTGAATTTTACTTGGTTTTTGTGTAAGCTAGTCATGAAAAGAACTCCTTTCTTTTGGTTGGTTTAGTCACTTTAACCATAGCAGAAAGGGGTTCTTTTTTCATCACTTAACGGGTGAAGATGAAAAAGTAATTGTAAGCTGCCGTGAGGCAGTTTCACATGGTTTTAATTAAAAGTATGAATTATTCA
>NZ_NEEY01000094.1 GCF_002252085.1 Aerococcus sp. 1KP-2016 | reverse complement strand
CATTTAAAATATAAACTATAAAGTGATCAATGTAGGATTGAAGTGAAACAAATACTTTAATCTTACATTTTTTTGCTTTGAATATACTTTTAACTAAATCTACAATTTAGAAATGCTCTTTCTGACCTTCTTGGAGATTTTAAACTTATTATTTGTAAGCAAATATGTTGACTATTTGTCAATCACCCTTTATAATCGTAATCATTACGATTCAATTTCGAATTAACTATTTGCAATATATTTATACACACTCAATAACATTAAGAGGAAGGAAATTTCATGGCAAAGAAATCTAAAATCGCAAAAGCAAAGAAACAAGCAGCAACAGTAGCAAAATATAGTGCCCAACGTGAGGCTTTGAAGGCAGCTAAAGACTACGTTGGACTAAGTAAATTACCTCGCGATGCATCCCCTACCCGTTTACGTAACCGCGATGCAGTCGACGGGCGACCACGTGGCTACATGGGCAAATTCGGTATCAGCCGTATTCGTTTCCGCGAATTAGCACACGAAGGTAAGATCCCTGGCGTAACTAAAGCTAGTTTCTAAATTATATTTGCATGGTGAGAGTGAGTAATTCCCTATTTGGATGCTCACTCTTTTTTTGTGCTTTCGTATCGGTGGAATTGAGTGAAAAAAACGTATATATAAATTGAGGTGGTAAAATGATCGATAATCTCGAAATGAGACAGCTGGAAATCCTTGATGCGAGAATTCCAAATTTAGAAACGTCTAAGAAACGACAATTATACAGGCTTCAAAGTGGTGTCAAAGGCGAAAATTTATTTTTAGAAATGGTGCACAAATACGGCCATCCTAATTGGAAAATCTATAGTGATTACTGGTTTAGTTACGGCAAAAGACTACAGGCAGACTTTATATTAGTAACTAGTAATCGTTGGCTAGTGGTTGAGGTAAAACATTATGATGGTTTGTTCGAATATATTGATAATGAATGCTATTTAAACGGCCACCTGCTCAGTGACAACTATTTAGCAACTATGGATTTACGTGTCAGACACCTTCGACACATGGCTCATGAAATTAATAAGGATATTATTGTAGATGGATTGTTCACATTCATGCATGAATTTTCAGAAATCAATATCAATCAAAGCTTTGATTTTGGTATTAAATTACGAAATCAATTAAAAAGATATTTAACTAATTTGAAAAATACTGATAAAAAGCCATTAGATTTAAACTATGTTACTGATATTGAACTTGTACTACAAAAATACAGTGCTGGATCACCCTTTTTACCAAAAGCTATTGCAAACGAAACTTGGAATAGGTTAACAAAGGGGATAAATTGTGCTAAGTGTGGATCATTTACAACCATTTCAAAATTAAAAACGATCAGATGCTCAAATTGCAATTTAAAGAATCAAAATTAGAAGCCGTTGAGCGTATGATTGAACAATTAGAGCTGCTTTACTTTGATTCTGATGAGCCGATTACTGCCCCAAAAATATATGAATTTTGTGGCAATCAAATAACGCTTAATGGAGTATATCGCATTCTTGCCTTATACAGTCATACCCACAAAAATGATAATTAGTTCTAATTATGAAGAGGGCGTCCGCCCTCTTTTCATTTTGATGCACTTAAATGCGACTATTCTTATCGAGCATTGCCTCACTATATCCGATACTGCTCTTTGCCTGTTGTAGTTGAGTATCCTAAGCAACTATAG
>NZ_NEEY01000093.1 GCF_002252085.1 Aerococcus sp. 1KP-2016 | reverse complement strand
GGCTCTTCGACATTTAATGTGGATAGCTTAATTTAAGCAAGAAACTTAAATTCATTTTATATGGATTTGAGTTTCTTTTTTATTTTAAATGAGATTTGATAAAAGAAGAACTATCTTTTTTGTCCTTTGAACTGCTGTGTACGTTCCTTAAGAGCTGTGGCACCGGCGAGAGCCAAGGTCTCTCTGCCTTGATATCGAGCCAAGGTCTCGATATCATGCTTTTTCACGGCTAAGGACGTACACTTGCAGTTTTTTTCTTTGAACATAGCGAGCGGGATGTATCATGTTTATTTAATTAAGGGAAGCGGGCTTGCCCGGTTTTAAAATGAAACTAATCATCACTCTATTTCTGAAATTGAAAAATTACGATATCCATAGGATACACGTTTTATGACCTTGATACGATTATTTTTTCCTTCTAGACTAGCGTTTGATCTAGTCTTGTAATGGAAGGTGTTTGCGATAAATGCTATATTCTTCAATAATGTGTTCAGTGAGGTTTGCATATATTTACTGATATTTTGGTGACGTTCTGCAGTAATAGTCTCATGAAACATTTCGATATTATTTTCTTTAGAAGCCTCTAGTAAAGCTTGATATACCCAGTAATTTTCCGTTAAATCCTCATCTAAAGAAAGTAGATGATCAAGAATATCCATATCACAAACCATTTTCCCTTTAAATAAACGTTGTTTTCTATAATTTATAAAATCAACTTCGTTGAAATCCTTTAGGATAAGCTTCCAAAAACTTTTCAGCTTGCGATACTCTTTTTTATCTTCACCATGATTTCTATTTGTATTGAAAGTATTCATTACTTGAACTCTCGTTTTGTTTAAAGAACGTGAAATCAATTGAATGATATGAAAACGATCAATAATTACTTTGGCGTTTGGAAACATTTCTCTAACCAAAGTCATATAAGGCGCATTCATATCAACAACAATGGTTTCAACTGCAGAGCGCTCTTTTAAACTAAATTGGCGGAAGTATTCTCTTAATTTGTATAGTTGTCGAGTGGGCAGTATACCAAGAACTTCACGGGTATCCTCATTACTAAAAATAAAACTCATTTGATTGTCAGCTTGTTTTGTAGATTTGATCTCATCGAAGCACATGTGTTTCGCTAGTTTTGTGCGATTGTGACGAAAATAGTCATCCATAAAGCGATTAATAATTCGTCTACTAGTATTATCTGAGATACAGTGCCTACGAGCGAGATCCTTGTTTGAAATCGTATCTGCAGCCTCAACTAAAACAGATTGCTTCACTTGTTTAGCGATATGACAATTACGTGCAACCTCACTGGTATGAGCAATGAAGCGCTCATCGCATTCATGACACCAGAAGCGTTGCTTCTTAAGCTCTAGATAGGTTGGTGTATTGGATTGGCGTAACCACGTGATCCTGGACGTCATAAACCCATCTTTAACGATAGAATGGTCATTTACACAACCACATTTAGGGCAAGCCTTGGGCTTGTAGGTTAACGTGCCAGTAAAAACTTTTACATTTATTCCTTTAATATTACGCTCTTGAATCCAATTTTCTTCGTTAAATGTGATGTTAGTATCTTTAATGTTTAGTAAAATTCTGATATTATCGTTGTGAGACATATGAATTTCCTTTCTAATTTTGGTTTAGACGCTTAAATTTTAGCATAGGAAATATTCATATGTCTTTTTGTATTTTTATACAAAATAGGTTTGAATGATTTCTCATCCACACCAAAAGTCGGAGACCC
>NZ_NEEY01000092.1 GCF_002252085.1 Aerococcus sp. 1KP-2016 | reverse complement strand
GGCTTTATGCCATCAATCATATGTTTTTTCACTCCTTCTCTGATATCTCTTCTCATTCCTATTCCACTCCAATTCTATAGGGGATAAGAAGAGTATATAAAAAATGTAGGAAAACCAACAATTTTACATTGTCATTTTCCTACATTTTATAACTGTTCTTTACACACCCAACACCTAAGCACGAATTTCCAACTACAACTTTTATTCATGATTTTTAATTGCGCCACCTGATTGTACGTGAGAATGCCACACCAGAACAGATGGTAACTTGGACAAAGACAATTCAAGAAATGGCTGAAGAATCACGCTTAGGGATACCAGTGGTCATTATTTCTAATTCGCGTAACGAAAATGAGGATGCAACTTTTAATGCAGCTCAATCAGTACGTCAATTTACAACATTCCCGGGTATACTTGGATTAGCAGCTATGGATGATTTAGATTTGGTGAAGCAGTTTGCCGCGATTGGTCACGAGGAATTTCTGGCGAATAACATCCGAAAAGGGTACATGTACATGGTGGATACAGCTACTGATCCTCGTTGGTTTAGAACCTATGGTACTTTTGGGGAAGACCCAGCCACAATTTCTGCAATTGCTGAAGTGATTATCCCTGAGTTTCAGGGTGAGGTATTGGATGAAGATGCGATTGCCTTGACCATCAAACACTTCCCTGGTGGTGGCACACGGGAAAATGGTTTTGACCCGCATTATGCAGAAGGAAAATTCAATGTTTATCCTACAGAAGGATCACTTGAAAATTATCACTTGCCACCATTCAAGGCGGCAATTAAACATCATCCTGCTTCAATCATGCCATACTATGCGATTCCATCTGATGAGAAATCAGCAACACCACAAGTACCGTTTGCACGTGGATTTGAAGAGAATGTGGCCTTTGCTATAACAAACAATTTATTCAAGAATTGCTACGCGATGAGTTAGGATTTAAGGGGTATGTCAATTCAGATACAGGAGTTTTAGGGTCGATGGCATGGGGCGTTGAGGATTTATCATTAACCGAACGAGCAGTGAAAATTATCGAAGCCGGTACCAATGTAGTTTCTGGTACAACTGATGTAGATGCGTTTCAAGAGGCAATCGAAAAAGGATTTGTATCAATGGAACGTGTCGATAGTTTGATCGCACAGTTATTAGCAGAAATGTTTGCGCTAGGATTGTTTGAAAATCCCTACAAAGACGTTGCACATGCGATTGCCGTGACCAATACACCTGAAAAACAAGCAATAGCTTATAAAGCACATCAAAAATCTGTTGTGGTATTAAAGAATAAGGATCATGTTTTACCATTAACTAAGGAAAAATTGCTTGGTAAAAAAGTCTACGTGGAACTATTTACTAAACTATACAATGAAAAAGAAATGGAAACACGTCGTCGTATCGGTAATACAGTGAATACTGATGAAATTAATGCTAGCTTGCCAAGCTTAATCAGAAATAGCTTCCCTCATTTAGATATAGTCGATGATTATCACGATGCGGATGTCGCAATATTATTTGCGGAGCCTATTTCTGGTTCTTATTTCGAAGCAGCACCAACATATTTAGATTTACAAATTCATGAAGAGACCAATGTAGATATTGAAAAAATAGTAGCCATCCGTGATGCAGTCGATCAAACCATTATTAATGTAAACCTTGATTTACCATTTATTTTAGAAAATATTGAACCACTAGCGGACGGTTTGACTGCAAGTTTCGACACCTTTATCCAAGCAATTCTTGATGTTATGCTTGGCGAAGTTAATCCTTCAGGGAAATTGCCTTTGACCTTACCGAAAAATGATGCTGCCGTCGCTGTTGATGAGCACGGTGTTTGTGCTTCACCAAATGATGTACCTGGCTATGACAAAGAAAAATATATGACTATTCCATATACTTACGAAGATAGCCAAGGAAACAAATATGG
The DNA here is from genome assembly GCF_002252085.1 of Aerococcus sp. 1KP-2016. Lineage (GTDB taxonomy): Bacteria > Bacillota > Bacilli > Lactobacillales > Aerococcaceae > Aerococcus. Next base: position 306 of record NZ_NEEY01000092.1, on the reverse strand, counting down.
ACTAGGATTTGGATTAGGCTATGAAAATTAATGTTATTTAATGAAAAAGAGGTTGGGACAAAAGATTAAAATCATAGATTTTTCGTCCTTACAGTGTACGTTCCTTGTGAGCCGTGGGATCATTGAAAGCCAAGGTCTTTCAATTTGAAATCGAGCCAAGGTATCGATTTCATCCTCTGTCACGGCTAAGGAACTACACTTTCAGTCCTTTAACCTGTTCCCATGATATATTTCAATCAAAATTTATAAGAATTTTTTCAAAGTAAAAGGCGTACACAACTCTTTTTAAGAATTATGTACGCCTTT
>NZ_NEEY01000091.1 GCF_002252085.1 Aerococcus sp. 1KP-2016 | reverse complement strand
GGCTAGAAGTGGAAGTGCAGCGATGTATGGAGCGGACTAGTACTAATCGGTCGAGGACTTATCCAATGGATATTAAGATTGTATGATGGAATACGGTTAACGACTTACAGATTCAGTTTTGAGCGAATAAAGCTCACACAATATTGTGTGGTAATGATGGCAAGAAGGTCACACCTGTTCCCATCTCGAACACAGAAGTTAAGCTTCTTAGCGCCGAATGTAGTTGGGGGTTTCCCCCTGTGAGACTAGGACGTTGCCATGCAAGTGTAAAAACCAGCGGTTAGCCGCTGGTTTTTTTGTGTCTTCATTTAAAAAAATCAAGAAGGGTTAAAACTTCTTGATATATAGGGCTTGAGTAATTTCTTGATATAGATTAGTAGAGCGCCATTCGCGCTCATATCCTAACGAATTGCTGATATAGTGGATGCCATCTTTTTTCATTTGATGACGGATATGAACGTGGCCCATAATGCTATGTGTTATAGGAAATGAGTCATAGAATGGTAAAAAATCATCTGTAGCTATATAGGCGTTAAAGAAGTCGAAGACACGATTGGGCATGGGTATGGTAAATTCTGGAATAGTAATGACATGGGTCATGAGTAGTATTTCTTTTGCATGAAGGTCTTCAACGGCATATTCTAAATCTTTCTTAGTTTCACGGGCAAAGTATTTGGATACTTCTTGATCCGATGCTTGCCAATCTAAACGATTCTTATCTTGCCAGGTGACTAATTTGTAGTGACCTTTGTTTAATTGGTTTTCAGTGAAGTGGGGTGCGTGATAGGCGTGATTATACCAGCCAGTTTGACCGATAATAGCGGTGTCTTCATTCAACATGATAACGTTGTTTAGTAGGCTTTGTGGATGATTTTTATAGATATCATGGATAGCTAAGGTAGTTTTCTTGTCATGTTGTTCTTGCCAGTAATCATGATTACCTGGAATAAAGTATATGTGACTATGAGATCGGGTTTGTAACGCTTCCACGAAGGCAAGTGTATCTTGGTAATAGTTAGAAATATCGCCACCAATATAGACTTGGTTCAATTCATGATCTTCAATGACCTGTGTTAAGGTTTGAAGAAAGTCGTTGGTTTGATAGTGTTTACTTCGATCAATATGTAAATCGGATATAAAGCCAATGTTCATTTTATTCTCCTTGGTATAGTATCTATCTTATTCTACCAGTATTTGCCTAAAATGCATATTTGTTGAATTTTAGGGCGTAAACGCTTAGTATGAAGGTATTAATACATTATAAGGAGGCATTACCATGACTGAAAATATTCAACCAGTTAGCCAAGAAGAATTTGAAGATTTAATTAAGGAATTTAAGGAAGTTTCACCTAACGTTGCCAATAGCATGTTAGATGAAGAAGAACCAAAATTATTATTTATTGGTCGTTCTACTTGCCAATATTCTCGTAAATACTTACCTAAATTAATTGCAGCTTTAGGTGAAGATGTTGAGAATACGTACTTCTTAGATTCTGAACATACTGCTACTGATGATGCCTTAGCGGATTTCCGTTTTGAAGTAGGGGCTAAGACTGTTCCTTCATTGGTGTACGTTGGTGGCGATGGCCGTTTTACTAACTTAGCTGCGGATTCTTCTAACTCTGTTGAAGATATTAAAGCTTCCATTGAACGTTAATCGTTTAATGAATCTTAATAGACCTTTGTGAAAGGGTTAAGAAAGCTTTAAAGTCCCTGAAATCGTTTGAATCTACTATCTTTTTTCTTTAGACTTATTAGTAAGGAAAGGTGTGATAGTAATGAAAACGCCAAAAGTAGTAATGGGATTACTGACAGCAACGGTATTAGTTGCCGGATATACTATTAACCACGTTCAAGCAGATGAGCAAAACAATACAATCTATGAAGCAAGTCAAGTTGCGACGACCACTAGTTCATCTAGTGATACAAGTAAGGAAAGTGTTGTTGCTAATAGCGAGACTGCAGTTCAAGCAGATGATGTAGTCATTGAAAGTGACGAAACAACATTAACAGAAACTGAGACAAGTGAAGTTGATGAAAGTGTCACTACAAGTGTTGCAGAACCAGTGAATAGTGAATCAGTAACAACTGATGTTGAAACTGAAACGGATACGACTACTGAAGCACCTGTGACTGAGACTGCCAATGGTGTGGCTGACTCTGAAACAGAAGCTACAACGTCATTGGACAATCAAAGTATTGATACTAGCGTGCCTGATCAAAGTGACAATCGTCAAATTATTATTGATAGATTAGGTTTACCTAGCGATGCATTAGATGTTTATAGTGATGCCCAAATTGCGCAATCACGTCAGGAAGCAGAAGCTTTGGGTGCTGATCCAGGCTATTCTTATAGCTGGTTATTGAGCCAAACACCGGATAAGGTATCTACTGAGTCCATGTAAAAAGTGCAATATAGAATCACGAGGCTGGGACAAAAGGCCTCTAAAAAGGCGTACAGAATTCTTAAAAAGAGTTGTGTACGCCTTTTACTTTGAAAAAATTCTTATAAATTTTGATTGAAATATATCATGGGAACAGGTTAAAGGACT
>NZ_NEEY01000090.1 GCF_002252085.1 Aerococcus sp. 1KP-2016 | reverse complement strand
TGAGCCAGGATCAAACTCTCATGAAAGTTTTCATGAGCTTGATTGCTCATTAAAGTTTGCTGACTTATTTATAGTAGTTCTCACTACTTTAGTAACTTTCGTTACTGAATTGTTGGTTTCAATCTTACCGATTGAACACCTACACAATTTGGTTCGTCTTCTTTGTTCAGTTTTCAAAGGTCTATCTCGTTGCCTTGCAGCAACTCATATATCATATCATCTTCATTCAAGCATTGTCAAGAATTAATTTCTAAAAACTTTTTCAATGACTTGCTCTCAAGAAGCAACTTTTACATGTTATCGCAGTATTGAAATACTGTCAATACTTTTTTTCAATAGCTTCTTTCGCAAGAATTGCTAGTCCGCTATTGGATACTTATGTTACGCCCATATTTACATTTTGTCAACAAAAAGAATACTATATTTTAACCTTAATTTCATACAAAAAATAAAAACCGCTCTACTGAGCGGTTTTTAAAGATTCCAATTATTAATTTGTTAGAAATTCTTTTCTAAAAGATATGAAAAATCAGTGTCATCTATTTTTTCAACTAGTAATACCCCATCACCAAGTGGCAAAATAGATGTTTTTAAATTTGGATGTTTCACAACTTCATCTAATAATAAATTTAACTTCTTATGAATTTTACGCACACGCTTAGGAATCGTTTCTAAATCATTAAAAACTGTCCCACCCTGGAAGATATCATCTATCATCAACACGCCACCAATTTGTAGGCGGTCCATAATTAACGGAAAGAAGTCAAAATACTTAGCTTTAGCAGAATCAAGTAAAGCAAAGTCGTATTGATCAGTTAATGTAGGTAAAACATCTTTGGCATCACCTTCATGAATTGTTACTCTGTCTGCAACACCCAACTTTTCAAAATTCTCTTTGGCAGCAACAATCATTTTGTCGTAACGATCAATAGTATCTAGTGTTCGCTCTTCGTGCCCATAAACCATCAATGAACCTGAGAAACCAATCGCCATACCGATTTCTAGAATCCGTTTAGGTTTCTTAATATCTAATAAAAAGTCTAAGAAAATTGCTGTTTCATGAGGAATAACCGGAACACGGTTTTCGTGTGCATATTCTTCTAGTTCCTTTAAAGGTCCCGGAAAATCTGCTTGGCCGGTACGCATAAAATTCAATACCCCTGCCTCAACGACCGGACGATCCATCATCTCGTTTTGTACGACTTTTGTTGTATGTAACTCTTCCATAATGCCTCCTTTTGGCAGAAAAAAAGTCCGGGATCATATCCGAACTTCTTTCCTTTACCTGTTAAGCTTCTAATTTTTCAGCAGCTTCAGCTGCCAGTTGTTCTTCAGTTAATTGTTTTACTTGAATACCTCGAATTCGCCCATTTTCGACTGCCGTTGTCATCAAGTTATAGTTTTCAATGCGGATGATTTCTTCAGCACGGTCGTCAGGGAAGTACCCTAATATCTCAATCATATATCCTGCAATAGTATCAGACTCAGCTGATTCCACTGATGTATGGAACAATTGATTAAATTTATCTATTGGCATGATCCCATTAATAATATAAGTTGTTTCATTGATTTTCTTATATAGGTGCGAGATTTCATCATATTCATCTTCAATGTCACCGACGATTTCCTCGATTAAATCTTCCAAGGTTACCAATCCGACTACACCATTGTATTCATCCTTTAAGATGGCCAAATGTTGATGATTCTTTTTAAATTGTAGTAACAAGTCATCTATGAAGCTTGTTTCTGGTGCGAAGAAGGCTGGTTTAATCACATCTCGAATTTCAATGTTCTCAAAGCCAACTTTACGGGCTTCTCTCAGGATATCTTTAGTATGAATAATCCCTACAATATCATCTTTATCTGTTTCAAAAATCGGTACACGTGAATATTGCGAACTTAATATTTGATTTAAAATTTCTTGGCTATCATCATCAATATCAACCATAAAAGTGTCTGTACGCGGTGTCATCACTTCTCGTGCTAGCTTAGTATCTAGTGATAAGACACCTTGCATCATTCTAAATTCGTCAATATCGATAACACCTTCCCGGCGTGACGAATTAATAATACCTTGAATTTCTTCTCTGGTAAATTGTTGGCTATCTGCCGAAAATTCGATAGGTGTTAAACGTTTCAAAATATTTGTTGATGCTGTTAGCAACCACACAAAGGGTTTGAAAATTGTTTTTAACACTGAAATAGTACCCGCAGCATTACGTGCATAAGTTTCCGGCACTTGCAAAGCTAATTGTTTAGGATATAGTTCACCTAATACCAAGGTGAAATATGACAAAATAATTGTAACTGCTGCTGTGGCAAGGATTTCTGCTGCTGGTAAACCACTCATATATGGGCGCAAGTATGCAACGAAAGTTGTTGATGCCGCTGCAGATGAGAAGAACCCAGCGAAGGTTATCCCAACTTGGATAGTTGATAAGAAGTCATCCGAATTTTCCAAAAGTTTTAAAACTTTTTTCGATTTGACATCCCCTTCTTCTGCCATATCCTCTAATTTTGAATGATTTACGGATACAAAAGCCATTTCAGCTCCTGCTAAAAATGCATTCACCAATGTTAAAACAACGATTAAAAATATCTGTCCACCTACGTTTGAGGCCCCAGGATCTCCCATAATGTCGAATTCTCTCCTTTATTTTCAAGTACAATAAGTCTGATTCTAGTATACAACCCAAACGTTGAAAAGGCAACATTCGTATACCACCTTTAAGATATATAACGATAAAAGCCATTTATATGACGAATTTAAAATTTAAGTGCAACAACAATAATAAAATGAAAAAAGATCCATAGTTTTCCTATAAAATAGATGTACCAACCAACTATTAGAAGGAGAAAGCTATGAATCCATACACACATCTTACCATGAATGAGCGAGAAACAATATTCCTAATGTATGAACAAG
>NZ_NEEY01000008.1 GCF_002252085.1 Aerococcus sp. 1KP-2016 | reverse complement strand
TTACTCGGATATGTCCTCCTTGTTTTAGGTTTATTACCTTGTAACGCTTCTTCATACGCTGCTTTAACCGTACGATAGTCACATCCGTATTGTTCCGCTAACGCAGTATAATTGGCTTTATGCCATCAATCATATGTTTTTTCACTCCTTCTCTGATATCTCTTCTCATTCCTATTCCACTCCAATTCTATAGGGGATAAGAAGAGTATATAAAAAATGTAGGAAAACCAACAATTTTACATTGTCATTTTCCTACATTTTATAACTGTTCTTTACAATAATACGCCTCCTTGCGGTGCGCCTGTTTTACTTTCTACCAATTCGCCAGACAGGTCTATGACACCACTCATCAAGAACTTACGGATAATCTTAAGAATCGCCTTATCTTGAATAAACTGTTCAAGATGGTACATCAACTTACCATGATTAAGCGTATCGAAACATTGTTTTAAGTCACAATCCACCACCACTTTATAACCTTCTTCATAGTACGCTAGGCATTGTTTTAATGCTGTGTGTGTTCTTTTTCCTGGTCGGAACCCATGACTTTGAGGAAGAAATTGAGGGTCGATAATCGGTTCAATCACTTGTCTGATGGCTTGTTGTACCACTCGGTCACGTGCGCATGGTATTCCTAGTTTACGCTTCGTTCCGTCAGGCTTTGGAATTTCTACTCGTTTGACTGGCTTGGGTTTGTAAGTACCATCCAAAAGTTTCTGCCTTAATGGCAAATAAAACTCTTCAATATGTTCTTCTACTTCCCAAACCGTCATTCTATCTACTCCAGCTGCGCCTTTATTGCGTCTGACCGCTTTTCCAGCTGCGAGTAAATTGTCTTTACTTACAACGAGCGCCATCAACGATGGAGACTTACGATACATTTCCTTCATATTCCCTAGAGGCATACTCTACACATCTACATACTCTTTCGGTTCCACCTTGTCCCTCTGTAGAATGCCAACCGCTCGGTTATTTTCTGTAGTTAACGTATCCTCTAACCTCCAATCTATACTTTGTATGAATATTGTTCGGTCCTTCAGTACATTTTCCCTACTATGACCTCTGCTGACTTCTGTCTATTCGTTGTTACTACGATCGTTTTATCGCTAGACAGACCTCCCCAGGTAAGGTGCGATAACCTTCCACTCATGTCACTGCCTCATTTACTAAATGGGATTCGTGCAGTATTGGACTTTGCTTTGTGTTGCAAGCTCGTCCGTCCCAATCCAGCATCCATATGAGATTTCTGTTCGTCAGTGCGAGTATTTGCTTTCAGCTTCCTTCAGATTCCCCCTCACGGTGGACACCCTTGCCTTCAGCTAACAGTTCCTACTGCCAAGCCTGTAGTGGACTTTCACCACCAAGTTATCGCCCATGCTGGGCGCACAACAAAAACCAGTTAAGCACTCTGCTTAACTGGTTATGACTAAATTTTCAGTTGTATCTTTCTCTACCAACACTAAATGTCGAAGAGCCAAAAAAGGAGATCTATCAAGCAATCTCCTTCCTAATAAATCTCCTCTTACATAAAGTTATTTATGATCACTGATTTAAGCTAAGCTGCCGATATCACAATCTCATCATCCACTAAATCAGCCTTCAAGTTTTTGACATCTAAGTGGTCAAGGTAGAAATCCGTTACCTTATCACGAATTTGTTGTTCAATTACTCGCCGTAATGGCCGCGCACCCATTGCTTCATCATAGCCTTGTTCCATCAGCCAATCTTTGGCCGCTTTAGTCACCTCAAGTTTGATGGATTTTTTGGCTAAAGTTTTTTGTACATCCGCCAACATCAAATCGACAATTTGACTTAAGTCTTGCTTAGTCAGATGTGAAAATTCCACGATTCCATTAAAACGGTTCAGAAATTCTGGGCGGAAAAATGGTGCTAACTTATCCATTAATGACTGATCTCGTTGCTTGTCACCACTTAATGCTTCATTACCAAAGCCAGCATTAGAAGTAGCAATAATAATCGTATTTTTGAAATTAATGACATTGCCTTGTCCATCCGTTAAGCGCCCATCATCCATCACTTGTAACAGTAACGTTAATACTTGTGGATCAGCCTTTTCGATTTCATCTAATAATACAATGGAATATGGATTACGCCGAACCCGTTCAGTTAGAGTATTAGCATTATCTTCATAGCCTACGTATCCAGCCGAGGTACCAATTAATTTCGACACAGCTGTACGATCAGCATATTCACTCATATCTAGCCGAATAATCGCATTTTCATTTCCAAACATATCTAAGGCTAATTGCTTAGCTAATTCAGTCTTTCCTACGCCAGTTGGGCCCACAAACAGAAAACTTCCAATCGGCTGATCACCCTCTGAAAAGCCCGCACGGTTACGCCGAATTGCTTTTGCTACCATTTCAACCGCTTCATCTTGACCGATTACCTTACTTTTCAGACGCTTATCAAGATTTTTCAAGCGCTCAATATCATTAGCGCCCATATCAGAAACTGGTATACCAGTTAAACGTTCAACCGATTGTGCCACATCATCAATCGTGGCAGTGATTTTTTCTTTTTGATCCGTTTCTTTAATTTTTTGCTTGGTTTCCTCGATCGATTTCTTGATATCAGCGGCTTTTGTAAAGTCCTCCGATTTAATGGCGGCCTCCTTAGCTGCCTCTAATTTTTTAAGGCGTTGATCCAATGTCTCAACATCAGTTGGCGAATTTTTAGCCGCTAAATGAGCCGCAGTCATGTCGATCAAATCGATAGCTTTATCTGGCAAAGTGCGTTGTGGTATATATTGGATTGAATAATCCACAGCCGCCTTCAAAACATCATCTGGTAATACAACATGATGATGTTTTTCGTACAGCTCTTTAACACCTTGTAATATACGTAAAGTGTCAGCGGCCGTCGGTTCATTAATCACAACATCATTGAATCGCCGTGCCAAAGCCGCATTTTTCAAAATAGTATTGCGATATTCATCTTGAGTCGTAGCCCCGATTACACTCAGCTCGCCACGTGACAAAGCAGGTTTAATGATATCAGCCAATCCTTTGCCACCATCTTCACCACCAGTGGCACCCGTGCCGAGAATCTGATGAATTTCATCGAAGAATAGAATAATATTACCAGCTGCTTTAACTTCCTCTACCAGCTGTTTAATATTTTCTTCAAAAGAACCGCGATATTGAGTTCCCGCTTCCAAAGACGATAAATCAATCGAATAGATTTCTTTATCTTGAATCGTTTCTGGAACTTTACCAGCCACAATTGCTTGTGCCAGACCTTCGACGACTGCAGTTTTACCTACACCGGCATCACCAACTAAGATCGCATTATTTTTCGTTCTACGACTCAAAATTTCTGCAGTTTCTTGAATCTCATTCTCACGTCCAATCACTGGATCTAGTAAGCCATCACGAGCCTGTTCCGTCAAATTAGTCCCTAACTTTTCTAAAATCCCTCCTTTTTAACAGCCTGTTTACCATCTTTAGATACTTCTATTGTTTTATTATTTTGGGGTAGCTTACCAGTTGCTCGGTATTGAGTAAACTCATCCGGTGTCAACGATTGTCCATTAACTAAATACCGTGCACGCTCCGAATTTTGATTATCCATGCGCCGAAATAATTGATTGAAAACATCATCCATATCATTGTTGAAAAAAGGATCATTTCCATATAAATTTGCCATATTACAACACCTCCATAAAAATTTATACTATTTCTTTTAAGACATACCGGGTTTCAATACTACTTTAATATTATTATCTGCTTTTTGTCAAAAATATCGTATGCTTCAGCAGCACGTTCCAAAGGCATGGTATGTGTAATGATATCCGATGGGTCAAATTCCCCTTTTTCAATCATGTCATAGATTTTCGGCATCAAGTGGATAACCGGAGCTTGTCCCATTTTAATACTCACATTACGAGTGAAGAAATCTTGGAAAGGAAAATTCGTTGCTGGAGTCATATAAACCCCAGTTACCATCAACGTCCCAAATTTCTTCACAGCTTCACTTGCCGTTTGAATTGGTGAGTAAGAACCGCTTTGCGGGGTAAGAATTTCTTTGGTTTTTTCTTTGATTGGTGTTACACCATCCATTCCTACACAATCAATTACTACCTCAGCACCGCCCTTAGTCATTTCATATAATTCACTACCAACTTTAGAAACATCTGAAAAATTCACGGTCTCTACGTCGTTCATTTTTTTCGCATGCTGCAAACGATGATCGACGTTATCTACGGCAATTACACGTTTAGCACCTTTCATTTTGGCAAATTTTTGTACAAATAATCCGATAGGGCCAGAACCCAATACGATTACTGTATCTCCTGGTTTCATACCACTATGCTCTACACTCCAATATGCTGTTGGCAGTACATCTGATAGAAATAATACCTTTTCATCCGGAAGATTATTTTCTGGAACAACAAAAGAAGTAAAATCTGCAAATGGGACACGCAAGTATTCAGCTTGCCCTCCGGGGTGATTTCCGTTCATTTTACCAAAACCGAACAATCCGCCTTGATCAAACGCTGGATTAGGGTTTGAATTGTCACATTGACTTTCCATATGGTGAGCACAGAAATGACACTCTCCACAACCAATGTTGAAAGGGATAACAACTCGGTCGCCTTTTTTCACTTTGGTCACTGCAGAACCAACTTCTTCTACAATGCCCATAGGCTCATGCCCTACTACATAGTCTTCTTCCATGACCGGTTTCCCGTTATGGTATAAATGCAAATCAGAACCACAAATAGCTGTTGCTGTAATGCGAACGATTATATCGGTTGGTTCTTCAATCGTTGGATCCGGGACCGTTTTGACTTCCATTTTTTCGTTTCCTTGCCATGTTACTGCGCGCATAGAATCTCTCCTTCATATAAAAGTGATAATTTCATATTTTAAAGTAGTTTATCATCTTGTTTTATATAAGTCAAAAGTTATGTAATCGTTTAAGTTTTAACTTCTCTATTTTCGTACCACTATAGCTGTGCCATAGAACTTTTCTCATAAACGACAAGGGATTCTTGCTACTAAAGCCAGCATTGAAAGGTCGCTAACAGTGAATAATTATTCTATGACCGATACAGGAATATAGATTAGATAAATAAACACCATCAACCCTATGTAAATCTTATGCCATTTTCGCTCAATTTTTGTCATCAAAAAAACATTCTCTCAGTATCCTGAATTATTCATGGTTTTCCAAAAATGCTTCAAAAACCTTGTTATAATAGTCTATTTTGTTTCGTTCATTCGCACCCTTTGGGTGTACAAAAAGAACCCCAATCTGCTATGGTTAAAGCGACTAAACCAAAGAAAAGGGTTCTCTCAATGGCAACTTCACACAAAATCGTTTACTTTTCAATTCAAATATCTCGGTATCTCACTCTGATGGAAATTTATCCTCAGATTCCGGATTAATATTAGCAAAAGAACTCATGGATAAATTTAAGTTTAGCCGAATCCTACGTAAAAATATCCAGATGCAAGACGACCGACTGTATTATATTCATGAAAATGAATCCATTCTGGAACAAATCGTCTTACAGTTAATTGCAAGGTATGGAAGTGAAGAAAATTACCAGACAGTTGTGAATACGTTTGATAAAGTCCCTTTAATGCCCTACGGCATGTACCATAAAGAGAAAAGTAAAAAATATGCTTCTAATCCAAAACATCGTCATAACTGAGATTATCATGGGAGTGAAGATTACTATACTGACTTAGATGGTGTCCGCTTTAGCTTTTCACACTACAGCACTCGGAATGATAAAAATAGTTTGGAAAGACAATTTAAAGTTTACAAGGCTGTGTGGAGCAATAGAATGAAAAGCTCGATCGATTAGCCAAAACACCCAAAGGTGTCCAACACCAGACGTCGGTAAATTACAATTGGGAATATTTAAGCATCATGTAAAAGAAAACCTTGAAAGTGATCATGGAAAAGCCATCTACGCTCAACGCAAAATTGACGTAGAAACTATTTTTGGTCGATTGAAAGGTGTATTTGGTATGCGAAGAACCCACGTTAGAGGCAAGCAAGCTGTACATTCTGACACTGGAATGATGCTTATGAGCATGAACCTAACCAAATTAGCCCTTGAGGTTAGAAGAAAACCGGAAGCTTTTCAACACAAATCAGTCAAAAATAAAAACCGCGACGAAACAATCACATTTATGATTATTTCATCGCGGTTTTTATTTTTAGAGCTAGTTATTTCCCAGCACCTTTTTCATTTTCTAGGTACCTTTCCATTAGGCGCTTACTTTTAACAAAAGACTTATGGAACATTATAAAGTTCAACAATCAAACCACTTTAAATAGAGTGAGAATTTAAACTAAAGAATTATCTTAAGTACTCCATATGAAAAGCGAAATGATCTTCCAAGAAAGTAGCAATGAAGAAGTAGCTATGGTCGTAGCCTTCTTCCTTTTTGTAATCTACGGCTACATTATTTTCCTGAGCATTTTTCAAAAAATACGTTTCTGTTAATTGTTCTGGATAAAACCCATCCTCAGTTCCTTGCGAAATGAGAATAGGCGGCATCCCGGTTCCTTTAACCAGTTCGGAAGCATCCCACCCTTTCCAGGAAGTTTGATTCTCCCCTAAATAAGTGGTGAAGGCTTTGATCCCCCAAGGAACTTGACTAGGGCTCAAAATAGGAGATAAAGCCGAAATCGCTTTGAATCTCTCTGTATTTTTCATGCCCATTACCAAAGCGCCATGCCCTCCCATAGAATGCCCCATAATGCTCTCTTTCCCTGAGAAGTTGGGCACTAGAGAGGACGCAATCGCGGTTAACTCCTCTGTGATATAGGCATACATCTTATAATGCTTGGCCCATGGTTCTTGGGTCGCATCCAAATAAAATCCTGCACCTTGGCCAAGATCCCAAGACTCATCATCAGCAACATGTTCTCCGCGTGGTGACGTATCGGGAATCATGACAGCCACTTGATATTTTTCAGCCAATCTTTGGAAGCCACTTTTATGACTAAAATTATCATCGGTACACGTTAAACCCGATAGCCACCAAATAAGCGGGATTTTTTCCATTCCCTTATTGGACGGCAAGTAGAGACTAAAGGTCATGTCGCACTGTAACACTTCTGAATAATGGCTGTACTTACGCTGTTCTCCACCAAAAGAGCGGTGGTTTTCAATAAGCTTAAGATTCACTTCTTCACTCCTCATATGTTAAAATCGTTCGAATCGATTCGCCCCTATGAAGCAAATCAAATGCCTCATTAATGTCAGTAAAGTTTAAGTGATGGGTGATATAGGGGTCCAAGTCAATTATACCCTCCATAAAGTCCTCCACCATTCCTGGTAGTTCCGTTCTACCTTTGACTCCGCCAAAGGCTGATCCACGCCATACGCGTCCCGTTACTAATTGGAATGGGCGAGTATGAATCTCTTTCCCTGCGCCGGCTACACCGATAATAGTGCTTTCCCCCCAGCCTTTATGACAACATTCAAGAGCAGCCTTCATAACTTCCACATTTCCAATACACTCGAAGCTATAATCAACTCCCCCATCCGTCATTTCAACGATGACCTCTTGAATAGGACGATCAAATTTAGCTGGATTCACAAAATCGGTTGCGCCCATTTTTTTAGCTAATTCAAACTTATCTTCATCTAAGTCGACAGCAATAATTCGGCTGGCCTTTGCTTGGACCAATCCTTGTATAACAGCTAAACCGATAGCCCCAAGGCCAAATACGGCTGTTACTGCACCTTCTTCCACTTTTGCCGTTTTGTGTACAGCACCTATCCCTGTAGTTACACCGCACCCAAATAAAGCGACTTTATCAAGGGGTGCTTCTGGGTTAATTTTTGCTAAAGAAATCTCAGGTACAACTGTATATTCGCTAAAGGTACTGGTTCCCATATAATGATAAATCGGCTCTCCCTTATAAGAGAAACGTGTAGTTCCATCAGGCATTAAACCTTTGCCTTGCGTTTCTCGCACGGCACTACATAAGTTGGTTTTACCAGAAAGACAGAATTTACATTCCCCACATTCAGCCGTGTACAGTGGAATCACATGGTCTCCTGGTTTTACGGAAGTCACTTCATCCCCTACAGAAACGACAACACCAGCACCTTCATGACCTAGTACAGCCGGAAATACACCTTCTGGATCATCACCCGATAAAGTAAACGCATCCGTATGGCAAACTGAAGTATGCAAGATTTTTACTAAGACCTCTTTTGCCTTCGGTTCTTCTACATCGATTTCTACAATTTGAAGCGGTTCTCCTGGTTTAAATGCAACAGCAGCTTTACTTTTCAATTGAATACCTTCTTTCATTTGTTTGCTAATTTACTTTTCCATAATCTCATATTATAATTCATTAGACAATACTGACGCTTTTGTCACTAAAAACAAAATATCAATAGAAAGAGATGGTACTATATGACCATTCATTATAAAGAAAAAACTTTTTTCACTAGCAAGGATTTGGCTTTATCCGTTATAGGTGGACGTTGGAAAATAGCGATTATCTGGTGTTTGCTCCAACAGTCTCCATTAAGGTTAAGTGAAATACAAAGATACCTTCCCGATGTCAATCAACGTATGTTAATTAGACAATTAAGGGAATTAGAAGAAGATCAAATCATTACTAGGGTTGTATACCCGGTTGTTCCTCCTAAAGTAGAGTACCAACTAAGTGAAATTGGTTTACTCTTAGAACCCGTTGTAACTTCTATTTGTGATTGGGGAGATAGTTTTAGAGAATTTTTGAGAGAAAACGCTAGCAAAGATTCAGTTGAATAATAAACGGCACAAACATTTTTGAAAAAAAAAAAGTCCATAATCGCTTGCATGAAGGCGTTTCTCGACTTCTTGAATGATCAATTTGATAGAAGAATTTGAGAAAAAGAAGTCAGGCTGCAGGCTTATCTTCCTTTTTCATTTATCATCTAGAATTGAACGAGTAGACGATACACGTGCATAGCCTACTTTTATATTTTTCACTCCTTTTTATCAGCTTACTTAATCGACACTCATAATAAAAACTAAAAAAGGCGAAAAAACAAAACCTTATCGCTGTCTGTTTTAGGTACACCCTAAATAGACAAAAAACTCACATTTATATTAAATATGAGTTTAAAAAGCTTTATTATTTTGTTGAATACATTTTTCCTTGTACTCTATCTTTCTCTGTTAACATTCTTTGAATAGGTCACACTAAGTTGGACAATAATTATAAGGTCTTATACACTTAAGTTAAATCACAATGGAGGAAAAGCATTATGACTAAAAGAGAAAGAAGATCGTCCTCTAAGGACTTTAAAGAACAAGTTGTTCAACTGCATTTAGCTGGAAAGCCTCGGGCAGATATTGTTAGAGAATATGATCTGACGCCTTCGGCCTTGGATAGATGGGTCCGTCAACACCAATCAACTGGTTCATTTCAAGAAAAAGATAATCGTACACCTGAAGAAACAGAATTAATAAAGCTCCGTAAAGAAAATCAGCGTCTTATGATGGAGAACGATATTTTAAAACAAGCAGCGCTGATAATGGGACGAAAGTAGATGTGATTCGGAATAACCTTTACAAATACTCGGTATCAGCAATGTGCGAGGTCCTGCAAATCTCAAGAAGCACCTACTATTACGAAGCGAAACAACGTGATCATCAAGAAGAAGAGCTAACACAGTTGATTGTTCAGGTATTTAAAGCTAGTCATAACATTTATGGTCAGCGAAAAATATAAGTCGAACTCCAAAAGCTGGGCTGGCAAGTCTCACGTAGTAGAAGTAGTCGAATCATGAAAGAACAAGGTCTGCTCTCTAAATATACGATTGCTCAATTCAAACCAAGTAAATCGACCGTTAATGAGTCTGAAACAGTTAATGTACTGAATCGAAGATTCAATCAAGAGAAGGAATTGACTGTTATTGTCAGTGACTTAACTTATGTGCGCGTAAGGCAAAAATGGCACTACATTTGTGTTCTGGTAGACTTATATAATCGTGAGATTATTGGGTACAGCTCTGGTCCAAATAAGACCGCAGAGTTAGTTCAGCGCGCTTTTTCAACGGTTCCGTACAATTTAACTCGTCTTAAATTATTCCACACAGACCGGGGAAGTGAATTTAAAAATCATCTCATCGACAAAGCACTAGATACCTTTGGTATCAAACGCTCTTTAAGCAATAAAGGCACTCCATACGACAACGCTGTAGCAGAAGCTACCTTTAAAACGATTAAAACAGAATTGATTAATGGCCGTGTTTTTGAACATCAGAAAGAACTGGACCTTGAACTGTTTGATTACGTTAATTGGTACAATAAGATTCGTATTCACGGGTCGCTCGGTTACTTATCGCCACAAGAATACAAATTATCACACCTTTAAAAAGTTGTCTAATTAAGTGTTGACATACCACATCTGTTAAAGCCATATCAAAATCAAATTTAGTCATAATAAAAACCATTTCTTAATTCATCTCAACTCGAAGTCAAAAAATTGAGAAAGGACCTTTATAAAATTTCTTTTCTTTAAAAAATAGAAGTATTTGATTATACTTACTGTATAACTACAAAAAATATAGAATATATCTTTTGTAAAGAAAAATTAAAAACCCTTTCTCAACTTCAAGTTTTGGTCGACGGGAGTTAATATTTTTATTTTAGTGGTAGATTGATATTCAATTTGCCACTTTTTTCGTATATTTGTAGCTATTAAATGTATTTTAACATATTAAGTATTCATGCATGAATACTTTTTTAAATCAGCTATCTATGTATATATTTATCTTTATTTATGTATTATTTACTATATTTTCTGCAGCCTCTTTAAATTTTAACAATCTATGCTCCTCATTAAATAACGGTAGTCCCATAACATTATAATGATTATTAAAATAGGTAACTATTAATAGCAATAGCATTCTATTTGATATCTGCTAAAAATTATCTTTCCAGTTATCTTTTTCAAGTAAATGACTACCTTTAGGTTCTACATATAAGCAACTTGATACTCCGATTCTTTATCCTTTTTGATAAATAAAAGGAAATCAGGCTCAAAACGTTCACCATATTCAAAACTATAGATAGCTAAGTCAGCTATTCATCCATTACGGACAATATAATATTCATGATTTTTATCATCTAGTATAGGTGCTATATGAGTTTTGAAATAAACATGAAACTTTTTATCTTCATTAGCCCCAAAATTATCTTGATACGTCATACGTCGTTTTGTGTGTCTCGTAGATTGACGTCTATGGGGCTTTTTTTGTATTCAGTTTTAACTACAATTTAACTCTACCGGAGTATATTTTGATTGTAAACAGCTCTTTTACTCGATAAGATACACGAAAGTCTACTGGTATACTAAATTAAACTCACGAAAGTATACCGGTATACTTTTCTACTTTCGTGGACTTATATATATGCTTTTTTTAAAACTTTTCTTAAGTATACCAGTATAAAATCTTTTTTGAATATTAGAGTACTCTTTGTTCTATGAGCACCTTACCATTGTCATCGTTAATCTTATGGACAAAACATATAACGTGGCTGGGACAAAAGGCCTCTAAAAAGGCGTACACAATTCTTAAAAAGAATTGTGTACGCCTTTTACTTTGAAAAAATTTTTATAAATTTTGATTGAAATATATCACGGAAACAGGTTAAAGGACTGAAAGTGTAGTTCCTTAGCCGTGAAATAGGATGAAATCGAGACCTTGGCTCGATTTCAAATTGAAAGACCTTGGCTTTCAATGGTCCCACGGCTCATAAGGGACGTACACTGTAAGGACGAAAATCTATGATTTTAATCTTTTGTCCCAGCCTCACTTCATATTTAATTATGCTTCATGTAAGTGTTTTGCTTCGAATTCATCTAGTAGTGCGCGTGCTTCGTCGGTTGATTCTGTTTCCATCAAGCCGATACGCAATTCGTTGGCACCCTTGAATGAACGGATATAAATTTTGAAGAAACGTCGTAATGGTTTGTATGGACGACCATTTTCTGCGGCATTCTTGTCGAATAAATCTAGGTGATATCTAAACAAGTCTAGTAATTCTTTTGGTGAGTGTTCGCGTTGTTCTTCTTCAAAGGCGAATGGGTTATGGAAAATGCCACGGCCAATCATGACACCATCTACGCCGTATTTATCGACTAATTCTTGACCTACTTGACGGTTTGGAATGTCGCCGTTGATAGTTAATAGTGTGTTTGGTGCAATTTCATCACGCAGGGCTTTGATTTCTGGAATCAATTCCCAATGTGCGTCTGCTTTAGACATTTCTGTCTTGGTACGTAGGTGAATAGAAAGGTTAGCGATATCTTGTTTTAAGATCGTAGTTAACCATTCTTTATATTCGTTCACGTCTTGGTGACCTAAACGTGTTTTGACAGATACTGGTAAGCCGCCTTCTTTAGAAGCTTGAATCAATTCTACGGCCACTTCTGGACGTAAAATCAAACCTGAACCACGACCATGTTTGAACACGTTGGGTGCTGGACAACCCATGTTGATATCAAGTCCGGCATAATCCATTTCGTTCATGCCCTTTGCCATTTCCGCAAAGTGAGCTGGGTTATCTCCCCAAATATGTGCCACGATTGGCTTTTCATCTGGTGTAAATTGTAGACGTGTATTTAATGAATCGCGCCCTTTTGGATGTACGTAACTTTCAGAGTTGGTAAATTCAGTAAAGTATACATCTGGTTTGGCTGCTTTTTGGATTACATGACGGAATACGGTGTCAGTAACATCTTCCATCGGTGCTAATATAAAATATGGACGAGGCAATTCTTGCCAAAAATTCTTCTTTTGTTCCAAAATAAGTTCCTTTCCCTTTTGTTTTTTCTTTTTATAAATCGGTCAAAATAAAAAAAGCCACAAGAGCTTTTCTTTTTGATTGCAAAATGGTGTTTACAGCGGTTTATTATCTCAAAATCCGCCATGAAAAGAAAGGAAAACCTCTTATTTTTGCATAAAATTTCGCTAAGAAAGTAAAAAGCCAGCACAATTACATGCTGGCCTTCATACTTTGTGTTTAGTCTTTAGGAATTAAGTAGTCTTCAGCGATCGCTAAGAAGACTTTTCCGGCGACAAGCATGGCTTTTTCGTCGACATTAAAACGTGGATGGTGATGGGGGAAGGTTGCGTCATATTCTGGATTAAAGCCGCCAACATTGAAGAACGTTCCTGGGCGAACGCTGGTAAAGTAACCAAAGTCCTCGCCACCCATACTTGGTTCGAGTTGGATCACTTCATCTTCACCGAATTTCTCTTTCATTACACTCACAAAACGGTCTGTTTCTGCCGGATGATTGTATACAGCGTCATACCCACGAACGTATGTCACTTCACTTGTTCCGTGATACATAGCGGCAACACCTTCAGCTAAGGTAGTTAATTCATCTTCAATGATACCACGCGCTTCTTCATGATACGTTCTTACTGTACCGCGAATCATAGCTGAGTCGGCAATGATATTGTTGGCTTCACCCCCAGCTTGAACAGTTGATACTGTCACTACCGCTGGATGTAATGGGTTAATGGCACGGCTGACCAAGGTTTGTAAGGCATCAACAATTTTCGTTGCGATGATTACTGAATCGACGGTATCTTGTGGATGGGCACCATGGCCCCCCTTACCTTGGATTTGGATGTTGAAGAAATCTGCCGCTGCCATGGCATAACCTGGTGCATAGCCAATTTTTTCCGCTTGTAATTGTGATTGCACATGTTGCCCAAAGACAAAGTCAACATCGTCAATAGAACCATCTTCAACCATACTCTTAGCGCCGCCTGGCAATACTTCTTCAGCGTGTTGATGGAGAAGTACAATATTACCATGTAAGTCAGCTGCTGATTGCGCAAGGATTTCTGCCACACTTAGCAAGGTCGCTGTATGCGTATCGTGGCCACATGCATGCATCACGCCGTCATTTTTTGATTTGTAGGAAATATTATTTTCCTCTTTGATACGTAAGGCATCGAAGTCGGCACGGAAAGCGATCGTTGGTCCGGGATGTCCACCTTTGATTTTAGCGACGATACCGTAGCCATTCCCAACGTTTTGTCTGATATCCGTGATACCAAATGATTTCAATTTGTCGACAATGTACGCTGCGGTTTCTTTTTCTTCAAAAGATGGCTCGGGATGTTGGTGAAGGTAGCGTCGAACTGCTACTGTTTCTTCATAGTTGGCTTCTAAATCACTTGCCCATAAATCGTAAAGTGTACTTGTTTGAATGCTTGTTTCTGCCATAAAAATCCCTACTTTCTTTTGAAAATCTGTGTACTGGTCAATTTTTGTTGGTTATGCAAAATTTTACTCGTGTCATCCTGGTAAGTCAATTGTATTTTCATGAAATTTTCATCTTTTTCTAATTTAATGTTTTAGGCCTGCCCATAAAAAAAAGAGGGTTGGACAAACCCCTCTCTGAAATCATGTATTCATAATTATATTGATAATCTCCTGAAAGATTGTAGGACCTGGAAGTGTACGTCCTTAGCCGTGAAAAAGCATGAAATCGAGACCTTGACTCGATTTCAAGACAGAAAGACCTTGACTCTCTAGTCGAGTTCGAAAAAGCAACCCTCTGCCCACTTCAGATTAGCTGGCGATGACTAACGTCATCACAGGCGCAAATCTTCCACTGGTTGAGGGTTAAACGCTTTTTCTCACATCCTGAATGTACACAATAAGGACGGAAAGCTATGATTTTATCCCACCCAAATACAAATGATTATAACTCAGTATATTTTTCTTTATTGTCTCTACTTTTTTCTACTGGATATTTTTCATTATTTTTGATGAGTTTGCGTTCAATAATTTCATCAATATCTAAATCTAGATTATCCGCCAACATATAGGAATAAATTAACACATCGGCTAATTCGTCTTTAATAGCGTCAATATTTTGTTTACCTTCTTCAGCGGTTTTCCATTGGAAGATTTCTAGTAGCTCAGACGCTTCTAAGGAAATCGAAAGGGCTAAATCTTTTTCATTATGAAATTGGCGCCAATTGCGCGCATCACGAAAGGCGTTAACTTTCTCCATACTAGTCATTCTGTTTTGCCTCCTCTTGCATCTTGATCAGTTGCTAATGTTGATGCTCATCTCTATATTTGTAAAACTTATCTTCTACCACAGTCGCGATAATTGCAAGTGTATTTAAGGGTATGGAATTATTATGCAAATATTTATTGCAAATTCTTCACGAAATCATTTCCCTTTCACTTTTTATTGTGATATTATTCACATGTAAGAAAGTTAATTTAAAAGAACGATTTGAATGTGTAGCTGTTTTTTGTGAATATTTTAACAACATAGGAGGAAATATCATGCTAAAAGTTTTTGCTAGTCCCTCTCGTTATGTACAAGGTGAACATCTCTTAACTAGCCCTACTGGGGTTGAATATATTCAAAAATTAGGTGACAAAGCCCTGCTACTTGCCGATGATGTAGTATGGGGTATTGTTGGTGAAGAATTGGCTCGTGTCTTGACTGATGCTGGTATTAAAGTGGTTCGTGAACCCTTCAATGGTGAAGCTTCAACAATTGAAATCAATCGTGTCACTGAAATTGGTCGTCAACACAGTGTAAATGTTGTCTTAGCCCTTGGTGGTGGGAAAGCAATCGATGCTGGTAAGGCGATTGCGGATGAATTGGGTACGCCGATTGCAGTCTTACCAACGACTGCGTCTACCGATGCCCCAACCTCTGCCCTATCTGTCATTTACTCAGAAGCCGGTGTATTTGAACAATACCGTTTCTATAAAAAGAATCCTGATCTCGTTTTACTAGATACCTACGTCATTGCCCACTCACCAGCACGTTTATTTGCTTCAGGTATTGCGGATGCCTTAGCAACTGCGGTTGAAATCCGTCCCAATGTCATCAGTAATTCAAATACCATGGCTGGTGGGAAAACAACGCTCGCAGCCCAAGCGATCGGCGACAAATGTCGTGAAGTACTATTCGCTGATGGCTTAAAAGCTTACCGTGCTGTTCAAGCAAAAGTATTAACACCTGCAGTTGAAAACGTGATTGAAGCCAACACTTTATTAAGTGGTCTTGGTTTTGAATCTGGTGGTCTTGCGGCGGCACATGCCATCCACAACGGCTTCACCGCTCTTGATGGTGACATTCACCATTTAACCCATGGTGAGAAAGTTACTTACGGTACACTAACACAGCTCTTCTTGGAAAATCGTCCCCTTGAAGAAATTGATGCTTATATTGCCCTATATCAAAAATTAGGCTTGCCTACAACATTAGCTGAACTCCACTTGGATGCCAATGACCGAGAATCTCTCTTAAAAGTTGGGAAACAAGCAACCATCGAAGGTGAAACCATTCATGCATTACCATTCAAAGTGACACCTGATGACGTTGCCGACGCTTTAATAGCGGTTGACGCCTACGTGACGGCTTTAGAAAAATAAAATTTACACACAAGAACAAATAAGGCAGAGATTAACACGTCTCTGCCTTTTTACATTATCCATATTATTTCCACAAGAAGTCCATATATAAGCGGTTTTGCTTACGCCATGTGGCTTCGGAGTGGTCGCCGCCTTCTTCGATGTGGACGTGGGTTTCGCCACCGGCTTCGATGATGGCATCGTTGAATGTAGCTGTTGGTTTCAATCGTTCGAAGTTGACTTCTTCGTCACCATACGAGAAGAAGACGCGGGTATCTGGATCAATATCGTGTTGCGCTATTTCGGCTTCTAGTTCAGGCACTGCGAATCCGAAGGCTGGTGATAGGGCGCCAGCTTTGGAGAAGACGTCGTTATGGGCGATGACAGAGTAGAATGCCATCAACCCACCCATCGATGAACCAGCAATCGCAGTTGCTTCGCGGTCGGGAATGGTTGGATAATTATCGTCGATGAATGGTTTGAGTTCATTGACCAACCAATCCATATAGACATCACCATAGCCGGCTACGTGACCGAAGTATTGGGTATCAACTGGATACGGGCAGTATTCGCGAATACGTTCACCCTCTTCGTGTGAGCATTCAATCCCAACGATGATGACCTGCTTATCATAGGTATCCATAAAGTCGAGTAACCCCCAAGAAGTGCCGTATGTAGCATCTTCATCGAAGAATAAATTGTGACCGTCGTACATATAGACTACTGGAAAGTGTTCCTTACTTTCTTCATAGTTGTCGGGTAAATACAGGTGAATCTGTTTGTCGACATCTTTTGCGGGAAAATAGAAAGCGAATTGTTCAAACATTGGCGCCACTCCTTCTTCAACTAGCTTGGTCTTTTACGCCTCCATTCTAGCATGAAAAAGATGAATTCACTTGTAATATGATTATTTTTAGACACAAACAAACCCCCTAAGTGCACGCTTAGGAGGCAGGACAAAAAGCACATGATCCAGTATTGCCGGGCAATACAGGTTCATCGCACTAGGAACGCACCCTGTTTTTGAAAATCCCACAGCAATCGGATGCTCATTGGTGAGGTTATTTCAATTGTAATCGCTTTCTAGATGAAATACAAGTGCATATTTTCACATAATATATATATTCTTTGCTTATATGTTCATTCATCGCCTATTTTGCAGTGTTAACTCTTGTTTACTTTGTCACAATATGATTAATTTATACCACTTGATATTTTTAAGACCTTATTCGGATGAGTATCACGCTAGCATAAAATTTTTACCTAGGTTGTTGGTATTCTATATAAAATAACCAGTAATTGGAAAGTTCGGGATGCTTTGATTTCAATAATGAGAAAAATTGCGTCACACAACGAGCTGAACTTTCACTTTTTTTGGGAAATGAAAAATTCAGCCATTTTTGCTTTCCATTCTTTCTCATAAATGGACGCACAGCCCCTTCTGGTTATTACTTATTGGCTTTTTATAGTAAAAAATATACAAGTGCAGAAATCTCTTTCTTCAATCAAATAGAAAAAAGACGGATCACTCCGCCTTTTCCTTATCTAACGTTTATAATTTCATAGCCCAATAGAAGAAGACGAGCCCTGAAATGACGGCGATTATCAGTAGAAAGATAATGATATCAACGAAGGTGTCTCTAGGTTGGGGCGCATATTTTTTAGCCCGTTTATTGGTCTGGGTTTCTTTGTGCTTATCTGTCTTGTTGGTATGTTTCCAAGATGCCACCCAATCACTCACCTTTCTTGTGTTCTTGATTACTATTGATGATACCATAATCCGTGCCTTTACCGAAAGTGAACAACCCTACTCTGCATCATGGCTTCTGCTGCTTCTTGGTCAGAAATTACCCCTGTACGGCAAGGGATCCGGTAGTTTTCGTGGCCCTTGCCTGTCATCACTAAGAGGGTTGGCCTTTTTGCCATTTCAAAAGCTGTTTGTAGGGCTTCGAATCGGTCCATGATGGTGGCTAGGTTATCGAAGCCATAATAAGTCATGTATTGGCTATAATTTGCGACCATCTTGTGCTGGGTCACACCATTCAGGTCATCTGTTGTCAGGATGGTGAAGTCTGCATTTGCTTGAGAGGCTTGGACCATTTTGGGAAATTTGCCACTATCACGTTGACCGCGGAAACCAAAGATGTGGATGATGTCGCGACCGGGATAGGTATTGCCCAGACTAGTCAGTAAGGCTTCGATGGCATCCGGTGTGTGGGCGTAATCGACGATAATGGTTTCTTCAGGGCTGACTTCATAGGTCTCCAAACGTCCGGAAATGCCCGGGAAGTCAACAATTGCTTGGTTGGTATTGCCTGGATCGAGACCCAAATCGTCGACCACGGCTGTTGCTAGAATCAGATTTTCCTGGTTGTAGGTCCCGGCTAATGGCGCGGTGATGGTCACGACTTGGCCGTTGAAATCAACCTCTGCAGCATCGTCATAACAATCTAGCACGTGGGCGTTGGCGCCCTCTTCTTGGCCAACGGTAACCACCTGCTTGCCTGCCGCTTGCAGTTCACTGGCTAAACGGTGGCCCCACATGGTATAGGTGTTGATGACCGCGGTACCGTCCTCTTTCAGCAAGTCAAAAAGCATTTTCTTGGCTTGGAAGTAATTCTCCATGGACTCGTGGTAGTCAAGATGATCGCGGTACATGTTGGTAAATAAGGCATAGTCAAAGGTCACCCCCTGCATGCGGTATTGGTCTAGCCCTTGACTAGATGCTTCGATGATGACCGCGTCGTCGTCTGAATTGGCGAGGGCTTTTTGGATTTCAGTGGCACTTGGGGTGGTCAGCGTGGCATCATAGCGTTGGCCGTTCACTTCGTTATAGACGGTCCCAAAGTATGCGACTTGGTAGCCAGCTTTCTCCAGTAAGTGTTGTAGAAATAAGGCGGTAGTCGTTTTGCCGTTGGTACCCGTAATCCCGATGACCAGTTTGTCCTGACTAGGGAAGCCGTAGTAGGCGGCCACGAGGGCTCCCAAGGCTTTACGGGCATTAGCCACCTGGACAAAGGCGGTGTTTTTCGTAGCGCCGGTTCTTTTTATAGCAAGCGGACGATCGGTCACGATAAGGGCTGCACCGGCGTCAATGGCATCTTGGATATAGGCCGTGCCGTCCTTTTGGAAGCCTGAAATCGCAACAAATACGTGGCCTGGTGCAACGGTTTGAGATGATTCGCTAATGCCTGTGATGGCCATTTCGCCGATTGCTTTACTGATAGGTTGACTAGTGTTAACGCCACTTTTTTGAAATAATGTGCTGATTTTCATGCCTTTCACGACTCCTTTGTTGTGCTTGTAGTTTGATAGGTCTTATATTAGGTTGGAAATACGATGAAAGTATGAAGTTTTTGGGGCAAAAAAAGAACCAATGCTAGAGGAATTAACCGGCATTGGTCCATAAAGATTAAGTTGTTTAAGAAAGTACTGCTAAATGCTTAAGCTCTGGTGGCTTGACTAGAGTGATAAGCCTGGTTTAGCATCCAAGCCTAGGGGCGCAAAGTCCGCTTGCGCATATAAAGATTCGGCTGCGGCACCAATCATGGCTGCATTGTCCCCACATAAGCCTAACGGTGGGAATTGCAGGGTAATTTCTTGGTCAAAGGCCTCGATAGCTGCAGTTAGTTGGGTACGCAAGCCTTTATTGGCTGCCACCCCACCGGCTACTAGGACATGCTTGATTTCAGGATGCAATTCCAAGGCGCGCATGGTGCGACCCACCAATTGATCTAGGGCTGCTGCTTGGAATGAAGCCGCCACATTGTTCATATCTAACGTTTCATTCTTTTGTTTGGCATTATGCATGTGGTTAATCACGGCTGATTTTAGACCTGAGAATGAAAAATCTAAAGTATCTTCGCCCTTCATGGCACGTGGATAATTATAGACATCTTCCCCTTCATGCGCCATTTGGTCGATGATTTTACCACCTGGATATGGTACCCCAATCACTCGGCCAATTTTGTCGTAGGCTTCACCTACTGCGTCATCGCGGGTATCGCCGATGGTTTCAAAATCGTTGTCACCGCGCATTAACACAAGCTCGGTATGACCCCCAGAAACAACCAAGGCTAATAATGGATAGTCCATTGGTGCCACTAATTGGTTGGCATAAATGTGACCAGCCATATGGTTAACCCCAATCAAGGGTTTTTGATGGGCAAAGGCTAAGGTTTTCGCTGCGGTAATCCCGATTAGGAGTGACCCGACTAGACCTGGCCCTTGGGTAACAGCAACCGCATCTACGTCATCCCACGTTGCGCCTCCTTCGGCCATGGCTAAATCGATGACTTGAGTAATTTGTTCCACATGGTGACGACTGGCAATTTCGGGTACGACCCCACCAAAACGCATGTGGCTTTTGATTTGGCTGGCCACCACGTTTGAACGCATGTCTGTCCCGTTCAAGACGATGGCTGCACTCGTTTCATCACATGATGATTCAATAGCTAATATTGTTGCCATAAATTGAAAACTCCTTTCTGAAATACTATTTATATTTGATTCAATTGTATTTGATAAATAATCGCGTCGTCTAAGTTTATCGGATAATAGTCCGGACGGCTAGCAATTTGTTTGAAGCCCAGGCTTTCGTATAGTTTGCGGGCTGCTTGGTTGCGACTGCGCACTTCTAAGGTAATCGTGGCTACGTCTTGTTTTTGATAGTGGTCAAGCACACATTGTAAGACTTGCTTGGCTAAGCCCCGTCTTTGATGACTCGGCACCACGCCAATATTAAAGAGTTCCGCTTCGTCAAAGATCAATTGAAAATGCGCCACCGCAACAATCTCGCTCGTTGCTTGGTCGCGCATGTAGAAAAATTGATGAAATCTGTTGTGTAGGCTGGCCTGAATAGTCTGTTCCGTCCACGAGAACCCTTCTGGAAATGCTTGGGCTAGTGCGCCATGGAGGTCGGCTGTCATTTTCCCCACAGTGTCAGGTGATTGACTGCGCGCCCACTCGGCATCGATTTTATGGATTTGCATGGTCTGTCTAGGCACTTTCGATCACTTCAATCTCGTCGATATTCATGAGTGGCATCAGACGCATTTCGTAGGCGTCTTCGTCGTTGTCTGAGTAGTAACGCTCTTTGGTGGCACTTTCGTAGAAGCCAAAGCGTTGGTAGAAGCGTTGGGCGCCATGGTTTGAGGCGCGTACTTCTAGGGACATGGCGTTGCGGTCCAATTGTTTGGCACAGCAAATAGCCCGTTGTAATAGGGCTGCCCCAATCCCCATTGATTGGAAGTCTGGGTTGACGACAAAGTTTGAGATATGGACGTCTGTTCTGTCACGGCGACAACCGACAAAGCCTGCTAGTTCTTCGCCGACGAAGGCTTGAATGTAGTAGGTATTGGGATTTTCTGTCATATCGTACAAGAAATCCTGGGCTGTCCATGACATGACCTGATGATAGGCACGATATTCCACATCTACCATTTCGTAGATGACTCTCGTATTTTGTAAGGCAAAGGTAACTACCCGTCCGTCTGCAAGGGTGATTGGTTCTTCGTTTAAGTCTAAATCGGATACCACTGAATTTTTCATCGTAAATAACACCTGTTGATTCAAATTTTTGAAAAAATTACTAATCTGTTCTTTCCACGTATTTGCCTTCATCTAACCTAGCCTCCTCAGGATTTTGAGCTAGCCAATTTTCTTCAGCCTCTGCTAATTTTGCATAGTAAGGAATAAAGGTATCCACATCCACCTGTTCTACTGGTAACGCACCAAGGTGACTGGCATGTATTAGGCCAAGTTCACTTGGTAAAATCCGCGCTTTGTCATTTTCGCCAAAGACTGCTGTAATGGCTTCCGCAAACTGGTCGACATCCGGACTAATAAAGTATAGTGGTTGTGCTTGTAATGAGGCATCTGCTGCGATATGCGCCTTCACTTGATCTAGGAATGTCGCGAATTTACCATGAGAAGTGGTGAATAGTTGTTTAAATGTATTGCCCTCTTTTTGGTAGAGGGTCGCAAATGCTGTTTGCCGTCTGGCATCGATAAATGGCAAGACCAGTGCCGGTGCCTCGAACGTTTGCACGTTGCCAGCTAATGCTTGTAAGGTTGGAACGGTATATAAAGGAATGCTTAGGGTGTTGGCCATCGTTTTGGCCGCTGTCACCCCAATACGAAGCCCTGTATAGGATCCCGGACCCGCTGTTACCACAATGCCTTCTAAATCATTTGCGGTCCAACCAATAACCTGGAACATTTGATTGATGAGCGGCAGTAACTGCGTTGAGTGTTTGATTTTGGTATTGGTGGTTGTTTCAGCCACTACCTTATCGCCATCACGTAAAGCTACGCTCAGTGATTGCGTTGATGTATCTATTGCTAAAGTTTTCATAAAACCACCTTGTTCTATCTTGGATTTTGATTGTGTAATATTGACGTTTTTGATTATTTTGAGGACGCCGAATGCCACTATCTGGCCTACTGATTATAGGGGCAATTGTCCTGACTTTCAAGTCGTCGGTATTCATGGCAAATGTGCCATCTTTTCTTCTTTAGTATAGCAAAATACCAAGCCTAAATGTGAAAACAATTATCGAAATTTTAAGCGATAAATGATTAAATGGCATCCATCTGTCATGCCATACCGCTACAGCATCTGATGTATTCATTTCTGGGGAGGCGTTTTAAGCGGTTGGGTGGTGTGACTTATCTGGGAAAATAAATCACACTCAACCAAACCTGTGACTTATCTGAGCAAAATAAGTCACCGTCAAAAAAATCAAATGGTTGGGTTGTGCAGCGCACAACCCAATATTACTTGTTTTAAAGCAATCAAAAAGAGACGAGGACAAATGTCCCCGCCTCTCCCTATTAATGACTGTTTAGCCGTTGTCAATTGTGTGGCCTAAATCTTTTTGCATTGCATGGTAGTCTTCGGTGGTGATGTTGAAGACTAATAGGTAGGCAATGAAGACTAAACCAAACCCAACTAGTGGGAAGGTAATTGACATGTTATAGATAGCGTTCACGTTTGAAGCTGTCCAAGTTGCGGCGTTGTTTAATTCTAATGATGGTGCAGCGTATGCGATTAATAGCGGTACACTGGCTGATGAAATGGCTGTACCAATCTTACGACAGAAGATATATGAAGAATATAATGATCCGTCAGAACGGAAGCCTTGTTTCCATTCGTTGTAGTCAATTGCATCTGAAATCATTGCCCATGATAATAATTGGAAACCAAATGTGAACATGTTGGCAATGGCCATCAAGATGATCCAAGTTGTTGAGTTATCAACTGGGAATAATAACATGCTGATGTAAATCACTAATGTCCCGATTAAAGGAACGATGATTACTTTACGTTTACCAAATTTGCGTACTAATGGTGTAATCATCAATACTCCGATAGCTAGTGGTGCGATTTCAATTAGTGTGAACCAAGAGAATAAACCACCGTCGTTGTATTTTATTTGTAAAGTCATTTGGTGTAACTGAGACGCAGAGTAGATAAAGATTGTTTGGGCAGTACCCGCAATAATTTGCGCGATTAAGGCGCGGTTAGAGAATAAAGTTCTTAATGTTGTAAAAATAGATGGCTGTTTTTCGCCACGTTTGTCGTCAGGTTTTACACGTTCTTCCACATTATTGTATAGCAACAAGAATGAGATTAACGCGACAACACCCAAGCCCAACATAACAGGGAACATCAATTGTCCTTGGAATTGTGATACCACCTTACCATCAACTAGTTTGTCTTGGTAAACAATTAAAGGAATAATAGCGACTGGTAATTTGGCAACCCCTGCACCGATTGAACGCGCAGTTGATAATTTCGTACGTCCTTCTGATGAATCAGTAATCACTGAGTTCAAGGTACCATAAGGAATGTTGACTAGCGTATAGGCGAAGTCCCAAGCTACATAAGAAATTGCACAGACAGCTAACTTCACACCATAGCTCATGCCAGATGTATCAAAGTACATGAAGGCTGAAATTAAAGCTAATAGCGGTCCACCTACTAAGATAAATGGTTTGTAGCGGTTGCCTTTAATTGGTTTAATTCGGTCAGAGAAGTAACCAACCATTGGATCATTAATTGCATCAAACACACGTGTTAAAATCATAATTGCAGCAAAATGTGTTGCTTCAATGCCAATATATGACACATAAAAAATCGTCAAATAATAGGTAACGACAGAGTAACTCAAGTTACAACCGAAATCCCCAAAGAAGTAGCCGATAATATCACGCATACCAAATGGGCGTTTTTCTGATTCTTGTACCGCAGTCGATTCACCGTATGAATTTCCCATGTTTTTCCTCCTGTTTATCACATTATCTATTAAAGTGTAACAAATAAATTCTAACAAATTCTGTTTCGAAATGACGTAAAATGAGACAAGTTTACATAAACTTCACAATACGCCCTATTTGCTTACAAAAAAAATCATCGAACGGCTATTGATTCGAATTCGAGATGATGTTATACTAAATATGTCAAATAGTTCGATTTAGAAATATTCCTAGAAGGAGGAAAAAAGATGGCAACAGATATTCAACAATTACACCACATTACAGCAATCGTCGGTAATCCGAATGAGGTATTAACTTTTTACAGAGATATTCTTGGCCTTCGTTTAGTCAAGAAAACGTTAAACTACGATGACCCTTACACTTATCACTTGTACTTTGGTAATTATGATGCTGATCCTGGTACCATCATTACTTTCTTCCCCTGGGAAAACAAGAAAATGGGCGAACTTGGCGATGGCCAAGTAGCAACCACCATCTACGCGATTCCAGAAAACAGTATTGATTTCTGGGCGAAACGTCTAACCGATAAGGGTGTTGATTTTGTACGTGGCAGTCGTTTTGGCCAAGAAACCCTATTAATCAAGGATTTCCATAATTTAAACATTGAATTGGTAGAAAAAAATTGGGGCAAAGCGAATAGCTATGCAGTGGACGATATCACCCCTGAAACAGCCATTCAAGGTTTTGCGGGTGCCATTATTTATAGTCATCGTCCAGCAAACACCCTGCATTTCTTTGAAGATGTATTAAACTGGCCGATTGTTGACGAAGATGCAGTATACACTCGCCTCCAAGCACCTGGCGACCACAAAGAATGGATCGATATCCGTAAAACACCTGGTACGTTTGGTACAATGGCCATAGGTACTGTTCACCATATTGCTTTCCAAGTGGATGGTGAAGATGCCTTAGTCTATTGGTTAGATATTGCACAAAAAGAAGGCTACAAGGCTAGCGATATTAAAAACCGCGATTACTTTAAATCACTATATTTCCGTGAACGTGGTGGACTACTGATTGAGTTGGCGACGAAAGCACCAGGTTTCACCTGGAATGAATCACTAGAAAATTTGGGGACTGAACTTTTCTACCCTGCAAAACACCAGGCAATTATTGAAGATGTGAAGAAGAAACTGACACCACTGGATTTTTAAAGGAGACATTATGAGTTACGAATATATCTACAAGCCATCAACAGTTGAACATGCCCCTACTTTGCTATTATTGCATGGTACTGGCGGGACGGAGAACGATTTGCTGGATGTGGCGAATTTTATTGATCCGCATGCGAATATCTTGTCGTTACGCGGAAATGAGCCAGAAGGACCTTATAATCGTTTCTTCAAACGCCATGGTGAAGGGAATTTAGACGTGGAAAACTTGAAATTCCATGCCCAAGACCTGTATAATTTCATAGATGAGATGGCAGAGGCCAGAGGTTTTGACCGCGACAAGGTTGTGCCGATTGGTTATTCGAATGGTGCCAACATTGCCGGTGGTATGTTGCACATGTTTGATAATCCGTTTAAGGGCGCGATTTTGTTACATGCAATGGTACCTTTTGAAACGGATAACATGCCAAATCTAAGCAAGACACCCGTCTTTATCGGTGCTGGTAGCAATGATCCAATTGTAGCGACTAGCGAGAGTGAAAATTTAACCAAAGCCCTAGAATCAGCGGGCGCTACCGTAACCCTTCACTGGGAAAACTACGGCCATTCCCTATCAATGCCTGAATTACAAGCAGCGAAAGGATGGTATGCCTCCGCTGTTGGCTAATATGAAATGAAGGAATGATAGCATATGGCAACGAGTAAACTCATTGCACGAATCAATGAATTAGCTGCGAAAAAGAAAGCCGGCACCATTACGGAAGCCGAGTTAGCTGAGCAAAAGGAACTACGTCAAGAATATTTGAACGAATTCCGCAGTTCATTTAAGGGGATTATTGAAAATACCCGCGTCATCGACCCAACAGGTGCAGATATTACACCTAAGGAAGTTGACGAAGCAAAGAACAAGAAAAATCAATAATTGATTTAGCAGAGATTGGGACTCATGGTTCCAATCTCTTTTGCTATATTGGGCACGCGTTCATTATAGAATGATTCGAGATATTTGATAAAATAGCGAAATTTTATAGCATACAATTTCGCGTTTTTGTCCTGAATCGCCCATTATTCAGGAATAATATCGTTCACAATACAGCAAAATAGGTCGAAGGAACCATTTGTCCCAACCGCCTTCATAAAAAAAACACCCTCAAGCCTTGAGGGTGAAAAAGGAAAAAACAAAAATGAAAGGATGATGCAATCTATTAGAGGTCTAGATTGCCTCAAAAACATTATAGCACGGGTTAATAAAAAATGAAAACCTTTTTATAAAACGTTTTCATCATTGATGTAACAGTCTTTTTCTATCAAGGGTGATCAAGCCGTCAAAAGACTGCTATACTGGTGTTTTTAGCTTATAAAAGTGCCATGATAGACAAGAGTAGGAATTGCAATTATTTTTTTCTAAACGAGGAACCATATAAGGTTGGATTTTCGGAAACTGAAACGTAGTTAGGGTCAAATTTTTCTAATCGTTCCAGTAAATCTGGTAGGGTTTCATACTCGCCTAATAAAATACCGACTAAGGCTGGTCCATTTGAACGGGAAATTTTCTTGGTATACTCAAACTTAGCGATGTCATCTTCAGGTCCTAAGACTTCTGATACAAATTCACGCAAGGCACCCGGTCTTTGTGGGAAATTGACCACAAAATATTGTTTCTTGCCTGAGTAAATCAAGGCACGTTCCTCGATTTCGGCCATGCGGTTGATGTCATTGTTCCCACCAGAGATGATGCAGACCACCGTTTTCCCCTTAATCGCCTCTTTCATGTTTTCCAAAGCTGCGACAGATAAGGCGCCGGATGGTTCGGCAACGATTGCTTGACGGGTATATAAATCGATAATGGTACCTGCGATTTTGCCTTCGGGCACGATTTCAATGTGATCAATTAAGTGTTGCACGTATTCAAAGGTGATGTTACCGGCCTTGCCGACAGCCGTCCCATCTGCAAACTTATCTACGTGATCCAAAGCAGTCGGTTGCCCCTCAGCCAAAGCTAGTTGCATAGAGGCAGCGCCTGAGGGTTCCACCCCAACGATTTTGGTTTCCGGCATTGCCTCGCTCATATATGCCGACACACCCGACACCAAGCCACCACCACCGATTGGTACAAATACGAAATCAGCGGTTTCCCCTTCAGCTGTTAAACTTTGGTGGACTTCCACCGCTAAGGACCCTTGACCGGCGATGACATCCTCATCATCGTAAGGTTCGATAAAAGTTAAGTGGTTGTCTTCCGCATATACATGAGCCGCTTCATTACAAGCATCGAAGGTATCCCCTTCAATCACGATATCAACATAGGCGCCACCAAAGTAGCGCACTTGGTTGATTTTTTGGGCTGGTGTTGTGTTGGGCATAAAAATCGTTGCCATAACTTGCTTTTCATTGCAGGCATAGGCTACACCTTGTGCATGGTTACCGGCTGACGCACAAATTACCCCATGTGATAAGGCTTCTGCGGTCAACTCGCTAATTGCAAAGTAGGCGCCTCGTAATTTAAAGGACCGTACCACCTGTAAATCCTCACGTTTCAAATAGATGTTTGCTGCATATTTTTCCGATAAATATGGATCAAACTGTAATGGTGTTTGACGGACGACGGACTGTAACTTTTTGTAGGCATATAATACCTGTTCCTTATTGACTTGCTTGGTCATCATGGCCTTTCCTCACTCTCATTTGCGTGCATGTTTTCCCTTTAAAAATTAGTTGTTGGTATCTACCGCATTTTCCTTAACGAATGGCATCATATCGCGCAATTTAGCCCCAACTTCTTCAATTTGGTGACCTTGTTCTTTCTCACGTAACGCATAGAACTCTTTAAAGCCGTTGTCATAGTCATCCGTAAAGCGTTTGGCAAATGAACCATCTTGGATGTCGTTCAATACTTCCTTCATACGACCTTTTACATCCGGTGTAATCAAACGTGGACCAGAAACATAGTCCCCAAATTCAGCCGTATTCGAGCAAGATTTACGCATGTGGTCCATACCACCTTCGTACATCAAATCAACAATTAATTTCAATTCGTGCATTACCTCAAAATAAGCAATTTCAGGTTGGTACCCAGCTTCAACAAGCGTTTCAAAACCAGCTTGAATTAAATGCGTAACCCCACCCATCAAGACCGCTTGTTCACCGAATAAGTCTGATTCCGTTTCTTCACGGAAATCTGTCTCAATCACACCTACACGCGTTGAACCAATACCATTTGCCCAAGACAAAGCTAAATCACGTGCATTACCAGTCGCATCTTGATAAACCGCAAACAAAGAAGGCACAGCAGAACCCTTCGTAAACTCACGACGAACCAAATGACCAGGACCCTTAGGCGCAACCATGAACACATCTAAATCAGCAGCCGGTTTGATATTTTGGAAATGGATATTAAAACCATGGGCAAAAGCTAATGCATTCCCAGCTTCAAGATTCGGTGCAATTTCAGCCGCATAAGTATCTTTTTGGATTTCATCCGGCAATAACACCATCACAACATCCGCCAACTTCGAAGCTCCCGCAACAGAATACACTTCAAACCCATCATTACGCGCACGATTCGCAGACGACCCTTCACGAATACCAATCACCACGTCATTACCATTATCACGTAAATTTTGCGCATGCGCATGCCCTTGCGAACCATAACCCACAACCGCAATCTTCTTACCATTTAGTGCATTCGTCGTAACATCTTTTTCATAGTAAACCTTTGCCATATCCAAAACCTCCATATAAAATCCTAGTAACTTACCATCAGTTCTTTGTGCAAAATACGACTGCTAGCCAAGAAACATCACCTTGAAACTAGCGGCCTAGGTCTTTTAAGGGGCCTCACCTTCTGTCACTGCGGGGGCCTTATCCAAGACCACACCACTCAATACGTCTACTTGCTTGGCCAATTGTTTGGTCAACAAGCTAGCTGCTGCCTCATCCTCAAAGCGGATGCCCACCGTAATCACAGACACCTTGGGATCGTCAGTGGCGACCAAAGTTAAACTGTCGATATTGTAGCGTGGTTTCAAGACCACTTGGGTGATCCGATTGAGGACGCCCGGTCGATTGACTACGCGTAATTCAATATAGCTGACACTCATGACAATCCCTCCATTTCATTATTGGCTTTACCAGACGGTACCATTGGCGTCACCAATTCATGTTTATCAATCAAAATCTCTAAGACATAGCCCCCATCGTAGGCTAACATCGTATCAATTGCTGCCTCTAATTGGCTTGGCTCTGTAACTCTCGCTGCCTTAACACCCAAGGCTTCAGATAACTTCACGAAGTCTGGTAACCCAGCCCCAAATTCTGAATGCGAATACCGATCTTCATAGAAGGCATGTTGCCATTGATGTACCATGCCTAATACAGTGTTATTTAAGATGATGAATTTTGGTTTCACCCCGTAATGTTGGATGATATTCAACTCCTGGTTGGTCATTTGGAAACCACCGTCACCGATGATACCCACAACTGGATGATCTGTATCCGCTGCGGCAAAGGCTGCCCCAATTGTTGCAGGCACACCATAACCCATTGTGCCCAAACCGCCTGAGGTCAATAATTGACGTGGGAATTGGTAAGGGTAATATTGGGCTGCCCACATTTGATGTTGGCCAACGTCCGTAACGATATACGCCTGTCCGTTTGTTGCCTGACCTAAATACTCCAGCACACGTTGCGGTCGAATGAAGTCATTCGCCTCTGGCACCCGCAAAGGATGTAGGGCTTGATTCGCTGCTTGATGTTCTAGCCATGCAGTTTTGTTGGTCCAATTGTCAATTGGGTTTTCTAGCAACACCTGTAAGAATTGTTTGGCGTCGCCAACAACAGCAATATCTGTTGGCATAATCTTATTTAATTCCGCCGCATCAATATCCACGTGAATAATTTTGGCGCCCGGCGCAAAGTTGTTGGGATTTGAAGCTACGCGGTCGTCGAACCGGCTGCCCAGGTTAACTAAACAATCTGTTTCCATTAAGGCCATGTTCGCTGCGTAGGTCCCGTGCATGCCCGCCATACCAAGATTTAGTGGGTCATCACTAGTCATCAAACCTGCACCAAGTAAGGTGTGGGTAACTGGAATTTGGTAGCGGTGGGCAAAGTCGCGCAATGCTTGCGCAGCGTCTGATTTTACGAGGCCGTTCCCTACAAGTAGTAAGGGTTTGTCTGCAGCTAGTAATGCATTTTTCACTGCTTCAACAGCTGCTAAATCAACAAGGGTTTCAGGTTGGTAGCCTGGTAAATCAAAGCTATCGTCTACGTCGGCTAGCTCAACTGCTTGTACCCCAATATTTTTCGGGATATCCACCAGTACCGGCCCTTTACGACCCGAATTGGCTAAATAGAAGGCTTCTTTGATGATACGCGGGATGTCTTTTGCGTCCGTTACTTGATAAGCATATTTGGTGATGGGGGTCATTAATGACACCACATCTGTCTCTTGGAAGGCATCTTTACCGATACCATCTACGGCAACTTGTCCCGAAATAACCACCATGGGAACGGAATCCATTTGTGCTGTTGCGACTGGTGTGACGATATTGGTTGCACCCGGACCACTTGTTGTGACGGCCACGCCGACCTCTCCTGTGACACGCGCATAGGCATCCGCCATATGACCTGCCCCTTGTTCATGTCGTGTGAGGACGTGATTCACATTTTGTCTAAAAAACTCATCATAAATATGCAACGCTGCCCCGCCTGGATAACCAAAAATAACCGATACACCCTGATCTCTCAGCGCGTCCACCAGCAATTCCGTACCTAACTTGGTTTCTTTCGTATTGCCCACATGAGCACCCCATTTCTTCGTTAATCCTTTAATCTTATCAAGTCATCGAAAGCAATAAAAAAGCATCCCATACAATATGGGATGCCAAGTCCCACTCAACATCGAATAGGACTCAAATTAACCTTAGTTAACTCCAGTCCTATGTGATAATAATAATCACGACATTCGCATTTAATAAATTGAACGCTCTCATTGAATGAAACTCCTCTCGTTTTTGATTACTCATTGGAATCAGTATACTCACCATTTTTTAACTTGTCAATGAAATATTTTCATTATTTTCTCATAAAATACAAAATCAGCCGTTTTTCCAGGAAGATTTCTGCTAGAATAAAATTATTCTATTAGAAAAAGTAGCTATTTTCTCATATTCAGTGATTATACGAAGGAGCGACCACCATCATGACCACAGCACACGACATCATCAACCTCCAAAACCTTGCCTTTCGTCGCGGGGATAAAACTATTCTCGCAGACATCAACTGGACCATTGCATCCGGCCAACACTGGGGTTTACTCGGTCTTAACGGATCCGGCAAATCCAGCCTACTCAACATTCTAAATGGCTCGCATTTCCCGTCCAGCGGTCAAGTCACCGTGCTGGGTCAGCCCTTCGGTAAGACGTCTATCCCCGACCTCCAAAAACGTATTGGTCTGGTGTCCAGTTGGCTAAACCAACAATTACCCACCCATCTCAGTGTCGAAAACACTATTATTTCAGGGAAATTTGCCAGTATTGGTATTTACCAACACATCACAGACGAAGACCGTGCGCAAGCTGGCGCTTTGCTGGCAGACTTCAATATGACCCATCTAAGTGGCCGTAACCTAGCCAGCCTTTCCCAAGGTGAACGCCAAACCGTTCTCATCTTACGGGCCTTGATGACAGACCCTGAACTATTAATTTTAGATGAACCTATGGGTGGCCTGGATTTGTTCGCCCGCGAACGCCTGCTAGATAATTTAGCGCTCTTAGCTGAACGCAAGCCCCAGTTAAGTCAACTCATGGTCACACATCAAACCGAGGAAATCCCTGCATTTTACCAAAAAGTATTGCTCCTTAAAGCAGGACACATCTTCGCCCAGGGTGACCGTGATCAAATCCTCACCCCCGAACGCCTACACGCCTTCTATGACAAACCGGTCATCCTCCATCCTTTCAAAAATGGTCGCATCCAGGTGGTACCCGAATAGTTTTGTTGAGGGTGATGGGGTAACCCACCTGCTGTACCTACATTAGTTGAGAAAACTGCGATTCTAGAATGAGACTGTCATTCTAGAATTTTTGGGTTTTTATCTAGAATAAATGGCGATGCTATAAAATATGCTATTTTTTTAGCGCATATAATCCCATATTTGATAAATTTTACCCTGCTATAAAGCACCAATCTTCATACTATAAAATTGGTCATTTATTTATAGTATGAAATTTTATACTATAAAATTTCGCTTTATTTTCTAGTATCTAAAATTATTCTATAATTATCCCCTGCACAATATAGCAAAAGCGAGGTTGGAACCATTCGTCCCACCCTCGCTGTTCGTATTATTCACCGTAAGTTGCTCGGTAGTATTCATTCACCCGTAGGTTCAAGTTAGCTAGGAAGTCCTCGCCTTCGGTTAGACCATCCGTATAGACAACTAGGCTATATTGCGCTTCGTCATTTTCATAGTAAATCCCTGTATCGTTCAAGGCCGTGGCGTAATTTCCGTATTTATTGGCCATCACACTGCTTTTCACATAGGTTGTGAACAAGCGATCTGGTGAGGTTTGTAATAGGAAATCAAGGATTGGTTGATAGATTTCATTTGTTGAAATCAATTTATAGTAAGCCGTTAGGAAATTGGCAGATGCGATGTTGTCTTCATAAATGGCTTCGTCGATATCACCCACTTGGTCATACACTTCAGCCACGATATTCGATCTGAAAGCACCTTCGCCATAAACTGTTTCATAGTAATCAATCAACATATTTGTTGCCGTATTATCAGAATGCATCAAGGATTCGCCCATCAACTCTTCAATGGTGTAAGTAGCTTGACCAGTGCCCCTCGCAACCGCTGCAGTGATGGTACCATCTCCTTCTTCATAATCTTCATAGGCATAGGTAACCGGGGATTCCCAAGTCATATCGCCTGCCTCAATCGCGTCAATAATCACTGTCGCCAGTGGTACTTTGAGTGTTGAAGCTGCCGTCATATAGCTATCTTCATTCACGGTATAGGTTTCGTTCGTTTGTAAATTGGTATATACCAAGGAAATATCCTCAGCTGACACACCAAAATCAGCCATTGTTTCCTCTATAACAGCAGCCATATCAGCATACTGACTGGCATCTAACGCTTCAACGCCATCTGCAGTTATTTGATCTACATTATAGATTTCATCATTTGTGGCGGTTAAAGGGGTTAGGGTTTCTGATGATGACTCGCTCGCATCGACGACGCCTGAGAGTTCACTCGATTCCGCTAAAGCTGTATCATCTTTAAATTTCATAATCGCAACAACCACCGCAACCAAAGCTAACCCTAGTACAATGAATGGGATGATGGGTAAAATTTGTTTTTTCTTATTTTTTCTCTGGTTCGACATACCATTCTCCTTTTGAAAAGATTGTAATTATATTGATATAAATTTTCGACCAATTTCTACCTGGTCAATTGTATCAGGAGAATATGTTAAGTCTATGACAAAGTGAGTGAAAGTGTGGCTTTTAGATGCTAACTTTATTAAGAATGTATGAAGAATCATATACCACCCGCTTACACACAAAAAAATCGAGCAGACGCTCGATTTTTTCATTATCTTTTGTCTTTTAAAATTAGTAAGCTCTTGCGTACCAAACGGTATATTTAGCAGGTTTACCAGAGTATAGGTCAACTGTTTTTTCCATTGGTGGGTTGAAAGGAATGTTACGAGAAGTGAAACCAGTTGCTTCTTTAATCGCAGCTTCTGATTCATCTGTACCGTCCCAACCAGCAAGGATCCAACCTGGACGTTCGCCGTTTGCTTCTGCAGCGTCAAGATGCGCTGTTAATTGCTCCATAGTGTCAATGTCGTAATGTTCATTTTCAGCACGGAAGGCAACTGCTTTGTCGTATAGACGTTGGTGCATCAAGTCAAAGCGCGCGTTGATGATTTCAGCTAGGTCTTCATCTAATGAGATGGCTTCTTTCTCATCTAAATCGCGCATTTTGATCATGACTTGGTTATTTTCCATGTCACGTGGACCGAATTCGATACGTAATGGTACACCACGTACTTCTGCTTCGTTGAATTTGTAACCAGCAGAGTTGTTCGTATCATCAAGGTCCACACGGAAGCCTTTGGCAGTCAATTCAGCCTTGATTTCTTGTAATTTTTCAAGGACCTGTGGATTTTTCTTCAAGTTACCAACTGGGATTAAGGCTACTTGTGTACCCGCAATACGTGGTGGTAATACAAGACCTTGTTCGTCACCGTGCATCATGATCATGGCACCGATTAGACGAGTTGAAGAACCCCAAGACGTTGTATGTACGTATGTGTGTTGGTTTTCTTCATTTAAGAATTTGATATCGAAGGCTTTGGCAAAGTTTTGACCCAAGTAATGAGAAGTACCAGCTTGGATAGCTTTGGTATCTTTTGTCATTGCTTCGATTGAGTATGTATCAACCGCACCCGCAAAACGTTCTGAAGGTGTTTTTTGCCCTTCATAAACTGGCATAGCGAATACTTCCTTCACTAATTCAGTATAGTAGTGCAACATTTTCATTGTACGTTCGCGCGCTTCTTCTTCATCAGCATGAGCAGTATGTCCCTCTTGCCATAAGAATTCAGACGTACGAATAAATGGTAAGGTACGTTTCTCCCAACGGAACACATTCGCCCATTGGTTTAATTCCATTGGTAAATCGCGGTACGAGTTGATCCAGTCAGACATCGCGTTACCAAATAAAGTTTCAGAAGTTGGACGTAATGCCAATGGTTCTTCTAAAACTTCATCGCCGGCTTGCGTCACCCATGGTAATTCAGGTGCAAAACCTTCCACGTGATCTGCTTCTTTCTCGAAGAAGTGTTTTGGAATCAACATTGGGAAGTAGGCATTACGAATGCCTTCCTTCTTCAATACTTCATTGAAAGCATCTTTGTAAGATTCCCACAATAAAAATCCGTCTGGCTTGAAGATCATTGTCCCACGAGCAGGACCGTAATCCATCAAGTCACCTTGTTGAATTGCTTGTAAATACCATTTTGAAAAATCTATTTGTTGTAGATTTTCGGTTTCTTTGTTGTTTGCCATCGTTATAACTCCTTTTTCTATTTGCTTTTTTCTGGATAAAAAAAGAGCATTCCATCCAATAAAGGACGAAATGCTCGCGGTGCCACCTTTGTTAAGCAGGGATTCCCCCACTTCTCTCGAACGCGGTAACGGCGCCACCGTGCCTTTTTCAAGGCCAATATGCTTGTGCAAAGTAGTAGGTTCATCTAGTTAGTGGGGATGCGCTCTCACCAATTCACATCTCGCTTACTTACCGTTACTAAATTACTAGTCTACAAAATTTATTTTTTATATGTAAATTGCTACAGCCCTATTTTGCTTGATTTTTGCCAAAATGTCAATATCTGGACGGCTTAATCTAGTAGCTCTACCGTTAAATGTTGGATCAATTCCTCAGTTAATTGGCGGTTGGCTTGATGTTGTTGCTTACGTTCAAGATAACCCGCACACAAGAATTTTTCTTCATCACTTTCAGGTACAATACCTGGTAAGACATAACCTTCCTTGGCATAATCTTTTAATACCACAAAAGTTAGGAAGCCAGTAGCGGCAAGATAACGTTCGCCACGTTTACTTTCACCAATCACCTTTGCGAAGACCTCTAAAGACCGTTTACCCGTACCCGTCACGTAAGTTTCTACATGAACAATATCGCCTTCAGGCAAGGGTTGTAGGAAATTCACACTATCCATATTCCCTGTCATTAAGCCATATTCAGTCATCCGACTTGCGGATACAGAGGCAATATTATCCAAGATATATAGGAGTTGTCCTCCATACATATTTTTGTAGAAATTGGTTTCATTGGGCATGATACGGTGCGATTGTACAGCCTTTGTCCGTTTACAAGTAATTGTTTCCATATAGGTGATTGCTCCTTTATTCCGTTTGTGTTCGTTTCAATGATTTTGCTAGAGGGATTGCCATGATTGGCGTCAAGATACCTGCTACCACAGCCTCCAATATACCATTGGTACCAATTGTGACAACAAAAGTACCAATTAAAGCAGTGGTTGGAATATTTAAAGCTGCTGCATAAGAATCTGCCGCAAAGAAATAGATGGCACTCAAAACCGTTATCGTATTCACTAAGGATCCGACAACTCCAGTGATGATAAATTTGGTTCTACCCTTCACCTTACCATCTAAATACGTCGCTACTAATCCGGCAATCAAACCCACTAACATACGTGGAATGACTGATACTAGGGGATTCAAAAAGACGATGGACATTAAATCTGGCATGACCGCCGCTTTAATCATCCGTAAAACACCCCAAGAGGCGCCTAGAATTAAGCCCGTTTGTGCCCCAAAAAGGCTAGCTCCAATAATGACCGTCAAGTGAATGATTGTCGCCTGAACTGGTCCGATGGGAATATAGCCAATACCTGGAACAAAAGTTTGAATAATTAAGATAGCTACAATTAAACTAATAATCGTTAATTTTGCAGTTCGTCCTTTTTGTTGATTCATCATAAACCCCTACATTCTAAAATTGTTTTGGGTAGTGATAAGTCAAATGACCCGTCCAAACCCATATACAATTGCTATCTTACCACGAAATAAAGCGATTGCAAAACATCAAAATTCGTTTTATTCGTTCATTTATTGATTAAACGTTATCCGTTCTTGCTTGAGGATTTCCACAAAACGTGCAGTTAATTTGGCAGTCATACCCCACAAGTGTTCCCCTCTAATATTATAGAAATGAATCGCTTGACGGGTGGTTTTGCCAAATCCATATTCCCTACCACCAGGAATTCGGTCATATGGGAAGGCGTCATCCACTTCAGCACGTTGCGCTACATAGTGAATGTCCGGCTTCATTTCCTTCAAATAATCCAAAGGCACCGTAAATACATGATCCACTTCATCTGGATTAAAATGACAATCCTCAATTTTGTCGA
This sequence comes from Aerococcus sp. 1KP-2016, assembly GCF_002252085.1. Lineage (GTDB taxonomy): Bacteria > Bacillota > Bacilli > Lactobacillales > Aerococcaceae > Aerococcus. The sequence continues at coordinate 21,387 of NZ_NEEY01000008.1, read as the reverse complement.
TATGTAATTGCCCCACATAACAACCAATAATCCGTTTACCACTGACTAGATAATCCATCTCGCCGAAAATCTCAATATTCTCGGGAGAAATACCCAGTTCTTCAACGGTTTCACGCACTGCGGTTTCTTGAAAGTTTTCCCCGGCTTCAACGCGACCACCAGGAAAAGCGGCATCCCCTGCTTGAGAGATGCCGCTTGCCCGGTGTTCAAAAAGGATATGTAGTTTCCCATCAATTTTAATGAGGGGAATGAGTACTGCATAGGCCTTTTCTACGTCTAAGGGGCGAGCTTCATAAGTTTGAAATATACGCTTTACCTCATCCATGTCAATTGATCTTCCTTTTAAACACTATTTATCTTGATGAATAGCTTATTTATTTTGACCTTGTTTATATGTCTCCCAGTCAGCCATGAAGCCATCGATACCGTTATCAGTTAAGGCGTGGCTCCATAATTTAGGGAATAAAGTACCTGGAATTGTACCAATATGTGCACCAGCTAATGCTGCGCCTTCAAAGTGACCAATGTGGCGGATTGACGCTGCAATAATTTCAGCATCAAGGTCATAGATGTCCAATACTTCACGTAATTCAGCAATTAATTTCAAACCATCTTGCCTAAATCATCGATACGGCCGATAAATGGTGAAATATAAGTTGCACCAGCTTTAGCAGCAAGTAAACCTTGCGCTACTGAGAAAATCAAGGTTACGTTTGTGTTGATGCCTTCTTTAGAAAGTGTATTTACAGCTTTCAATCCAGCTTCAGTCATAGGAATTTTTACAACGACATTGTCAGCCCATTTTGCAATGACATGTGCTTCTTCAACCATCTCTTCGTAAGTTAAACCAGTAACTTCTGCAGAAACAGGACCATCGATTGTATTCGCGATATCTTTAATCACTTCTTCAAAATCGCGACCTTCTTTAGAAACTAAAGTAGGGTTGGTTGTTACACCATCTACTAGGCCTAAATCATTAATACGTTTGATTTCATCAATATTCGCTGTATCTATGAAAAATTTCATTTGTTAAAAGCCTCCTGTAGCTAAATCCCTGAGTGATGAGTATCGAATGATGTTGTAAAAACCTAAAGCTTATAACGCTTTAAAAGTATTCGCTACATTTTCAGCGGTAAAGCCATATGCTTCTTGGATCAATTCACCTTGACCAGATGCACCGTAACGGTCAATACCTACAACTGCTCCAGCAGTACCAGTATATTTCGCCCAACCAAATGTTGCGCCCATTTCTACTGCTACACGTTTTGTGATGTTTGCTGGTAAAACAGATTCTTTATAAGCAGCATCTTGTGCATCGAACAATTCTTGCGATGGCATAGATACAACGGATACGTTGATGCCTTCTTCAGCAAGTTTTGCTTGTGCTTCAATGGCTAAGCTTACTTCAGAACCAGTTGCAATCAAGATACCATCTTGGTCACCTTTAGCTGGTGAAATAACATATGCACCTTTACGTACACCCTCTTCAGCTAATTCTTTTGAGCCGTCTAAAACTGGTAAGTTTTGACGCGTAAGTACTAACATAGTTGGTGTTTTCGTAGATTCCATTGCAATCTTCCAAGCAACGCCAACTTCATTACCGTCAGCTGGACGAACAACGTTCACATTGTGCATTGCACGGAATGACGCTAATTGTTCAACTGGCTCATGTGTAGGTCCATCTTCACCAACACCAATAGAATCATGTGTAAACACGTAAGTTACAGGTAATTCAGAAATTGCTGCTACACGAACTGCTGGACGTAGGTAGTCAGAGAATACGAAGAATGTACCTGCATATGGTTTAGAACCACCATGTAAGGCGATACCATTCATAGCTGCGGCCATTGCGAATTCACGCACACCATACCAAATGTTACGTCCTTGATATGATTCTGGTTGGAAGGCTTCTTCAGCATCGTTCATTGTATTGTTTGAAGATGATAAATCGGCAGAACCACCCCAGAATTCAGGTAAAGCTTTACCAATTTCTTGGATAGCTGCTTGAGACGTTTTACGACTTGCTGCGGCAGCATCGCCAACTTCATAAACTGGTAAGTTGGCATCCCATCCTTCAGGTAATTCACCTGCATAGGCACGTTCAAATTGCGCTGCTAATTCAGGATAGGCTGCTTTATAGTCTTCAAATACTTTGTTCCAGGCTTCTTCTTCAGCTTGACCACGTTCTACCACAACTTCGTTGAAGCGGTCATAAACTTCTGTAGGAATTTCGAAACGATCGTAGTTCCAACCAATATTTTCTTTGGCAACTGCTGAACCTTCAGTTCCTAATGGCGCACCGTGGACACCTGAAGTACCTTGGTTTTTCGCACCAAAACCGATGATTGTTTTGACTTCGATTAAGGTTGGTTGGTTAATGTTTGCTTTTGCTTTTTCAATCGCAGCATTAATTTCTTCAAGGTCGTTACCATCTTTTACTAAGATATGCTCCCAACCGTAAGCTTTGAAACGGTCACCAACATTTTCTGTAAAGGCATTAGAAGTAGGACCATCTAATGAAATGTCGTTTGAATCGTATAAAGCGATTAGTTTATTTAATTTTAAGTGACCCGCTAATGAAGCTGCTTCTTGAGAAACACCTTCCATTAAGTCACCATCACCAACGATTGTATACGTAAAATGATCTACAACATTTAAGCCATCTTTATTATAAACAGCTGCATCATGTGCTTCAGCCATTGCCATACCTACTGCGTTGGCAAAACCTTGACCTAAAGGACCAGTTGTTGCTTCAACACCGTCAGTATGGTGAACTTCTGGGTGACCAGGTGTTTTTGAATTGAATTTACGGAATTGTTTCACGTCTTCAATACTTAAATCAAAACCTGCTAAATGAAGTAAGCTATATAACATAGCAGAACCATGTCCAGCAGATAGTACAAAACGGTCACGGTTTGTCCATTTACTGTGTTTAGGATTTTGGCGTAGGTGTTTAGACCATAGGGCATATGCCATTGGTGCTGCACCTAAAGGTAAACCTGGATGGCCTGAATTCGCCTCATCCACCATATCTGTACTCAAAGCTCGAATAGCATTTGTCGCTAAAATATCCGTGTTGTCAAACATTCATTTCACTCCTTAAATTCTGTACATACAATCAATCAAAACTAACAGCTGATGATAGGTCCATTATACCAAATATTGCCTTCTTTCTCTATTTATTGGCCTTTCAGCTTGGACATAGCATCGCAAGGGGTTTCCCTATTATTACTATTAAAAATACCTATTCAGCGTTGAAAACAAGCGCCTCTAGGGCTTTGGCAATTCCTTCATCATCATTAGATGCTGTGACATACTGAGCAACGTTTTTCAAATCATCAATGGCATTGCCCATTGCCACGCCGCAACCTGCCCATTCAATCATGGTCAAGTCATTGGCTTGGTCCCCAAATGACATGGTTTCACTTTGTTCAATCCCTAAGCTTTCAGCTAAATGTGCCAAGCTTCACCCTTAGATACGCCTTGAGGCATGATTTCTAAGAAGAAAGGCTCAGATTTCACAATGGAATATTTGTCATATACTGCTGGGTCCAATGTTTCAATAAACGCATCTAATTTCGTTGGTTCTGCAGTAATCATAATTTTTGGTGCAATCAATGCCCCATCAAAGAAATCCGCATATTCAGTAGGCATCTCATTTAAACGCGCTTCTACATCCACATATTGATCGCGTGGCTCATCGTAAATCAATACATGCTCATCGCTATGTGCATGTACGTCTAAATCGTTATCAATCGCTAGTTTCGCCCAGTATTGAATGTCTTCATTCGTTAAAGTATGGCTGTAAATGGTTCGATCAGTCGCCACTTCCTTCACCAAGCCACCATTAAAACATGATACATAGGGTACAATTTCTCGGCCAATTAAGTCAGCATTTAACAAAACGCCTTTGTATGGACGGCCAGATGAAATCACTACATGAATGCCAACATCATGTAATTTATGCAAGGCTTCTCGTGTTGCAGGAGTTACCTCCTTTTTCGAATTTACTAAAGTACCATCAATATCGAACGCTACTAATTTATACATGGATTATTTCCCTTCTTCTTTAAAATATACTGGTAGAATCATATCACCTCGTATGAAATAATGACCGGTTTATCACCTAAAACCATTCGCCCATTATTCACTTGATACACTTCACCGCTAATTTGGTTGGTATATTCACCATTCATAATGGCTAATTCCACTTCATGGGTCAAACCATCATCTTTCAATTTAAAGACACCAAATAGATGTTGGTTGTAGTAGTGGTAGGACAAGACGATCACATTATCACCCGATGGCATGATGGCATAGTAGCCACTCTTACACACTTCACGTTTCTTAATACGCGATAAACGACTAATTAAGGTAGATAAATCTTGTTTCACAGTCCAATCCATTGGTGCTGCACTTCTAAAATCAAAATAGTCGGTGACGCCAAACTCCTGTCCCATAGCTAGACTTGCCATCCCTTTTTGGAAGAATGACATAGCTGTCCAGTTTTCCAACTCATTGCCTTGCTTCACGCAGGTAGCAAATCGAGGTGCCTCTTCATACTCAAGTGAACGCATGGTGACATAGGTCGTTGGCATCATCAATTCACGGTAATTCATACTGGCAACCATATTGTCTAAACTCATATCACCCTTGTAATACCGTGTTGCTGGAAACGGGAGCGGAAATTGGTCTACTACATCAAAGTTTTGGAATAATTCCCCTTCAGACCAGTACGGTATATTTAATTTTTGTAATTTACTTAAGATTGATAAGGGTAGCGTAGATGCTAACCAATAGAAATACGGATGGACATCCTCTACCTCAGCTCGCGCAGAAGACCAAAACTCTGGACGCACGAGTTGAGCATGGTTAGCAGCAAACCCGTCCACAAACTTCGCCCAATATTTCAAATTCTCAATCAAATAATCCCACAATTTTGGGTTGGTATAGTCCAAATCATACGACGTATCGTATATATTAATCCGACTAATCAATTCTCCCTGTGAATTATGCATAAAATATTCTGGATGTTTCGTCACTAATTCCGAATCCTTGGCCAAATGGAAGAGCTGTAAATTAATCATCACTTGCATCCCCATTTTGTGGATTTGATCAACCAATTCCTGAAAATCAGCAATCGTCCCATATTCCGGGTCAATTTCTGAATAATTCTTCACCACCAAGGGATTCCCCTTCAAATTGTCCGCCGTCTTAATATCCGTCGTTGGAAAAATAGACTCTAACAAAATAATGTCCACACCCAACTCCTTCAAGCGAGGTAGTTCCGGCAAAATCGCCTTGAACGTACCCTCCTTCGAGAAATTGCGAACAAATAACTTATACAAGGTTTTGTGACGTAACGTTAAATTCGTTACCTTAGCCATGAGCGCCCTCCTATATAAAATGTAAATCTATCATGTTACATCCATTTTAGCATAAGCATTCCCTATAAAGCGCCAGAATCCTTTGAAAATGATGAGAATTATATTTAAAGTACAAAATGCCCCAAGATATCAGCCATCTGTTTACCCACAAATGCGTGCATAGCTGACGACCAATGTACCCCATCAACCGCTATAGCCCCTTGCCAATCGAAGGCAGATTGCGTCAATACTTCACGTAAGTCTACTATTATATAGTCCGGTTTGAAGTCAGCAATGATTTGCCGGATTCGCGCATTAACCTGATCCAACCTATCCCGTAAAATTTGCCCCTCCTCAGCATCTTTAGTAAAACGCGCAAAGGGCAAAATAATATGCACGGGCACATCAACTTGTAAATGCTTGTCTAGGCTATCAACGAGTAAGGCAAAATGCCCCGTGAAACTATCCAACATGCTAGCCCAATCTGATGGCGAACGATGGTGGCTAGACCACACATCATTTACACCAATGAATAGGACTAAGGCATCTGCCGATTCAATTTCATCAGCCAAATTTTCTACTTCGAATAACAAATCAATTGTACGCGCACCATTGTAACCGCGATTGATGACCTTCATCTGTGGCAGTTGCTCCTGTATGGTACGGACATAACCTTGACCCAAATCTTTCTCATTTTTCTTGTCTCTACCAGCATCGGTCAAGGAATCTCCTAGTATTAGTATGTTTTTCATGGTCATTATCCCTTCTATATTATTATTTTGCGAACGTTAGTATATTTATTTGGACAAATATTCGTGTTTATCTTGCTTTTTTCTTAAATGTGACTATAATAGGAAAAGTACGCAACAATATTTATCAAAATTTTTCAAAAAAAGGAGCAAGAAAAGTGAAAAAAATAGAGGAATTTTTCCGTTTAAAGGAAAATGGCACCAACTTTTCAACTGAGCTTATTGCTGGTTTATCTACCTTCTTTGCAATGAGTTACATCATCTTTGTTAACCCTGGTATCTTGTCACAAACAGGCATGCCTTATCAAGGTGTATTCTTAGCAACTGTTATCTCATCTGGTTTAGCGACATTATTTATTGGATTATTCGCCAACGTACCTTATGCTTTGGCACCAGGGATGGGATTAAATGCTTTCTTCACCTATACAGTAGTCTTCTCATAAGGCTTTACATGGCAAGAAGCATTGGCAATGGTATTTATCTGTGGTTTGTTCAACGTCTTCATCACAGTTACAAAATTCCGTCAATTAATTATCAAAGCAATTCCTGAATCTTTACAACATGCCATTGGTGCAGGTATCGGTTTATTCGTTGCTTACATTGGTGTTAAAAACGCAGGTTTCATCAACTTCACGACTGAAGCTGCAAACATCACAGCCGTAAATAACCAAGCATTTGATGCAACACAAACAACTTTTGAAGGTGGTCTACAAACCATCAACTCAACAGGTGCAACATTACCTTCTATCTCAGCTTTCACTGATCAAACTTCATTATTAGCATTATTCGGTTTACTACTAATCATCATTTTACTATTGAAAAATGTAAAAGGTGCAATTTTAATCGGTATTATCGCAGTAACTGCTGTTCATTTAGTATTAAATCCAGAAGCTTTAGCAGCTGTTAACTTCGACCAATCAGGTTTAGGTGCTTCATTTGCTGAATTAGGTACTACATTCGGTGCAGCATTCGGTCAAGAAGGTATCATTTCTCTATTCTCTGACCCATCTCGCTACCCATTAGTCATCATGACAATCTTTGCTTTCTCATTATCAGATGTATTTGATACTATCGGTACATTTATCGGTACTGGTCGTGCTTCAGGTATCTTCACTAAAGAAGACATCGACAACATGGACAAATCAAGTGGTATGTCTACTAAATTAGATAAAGCATTATTCGGTGATGTAGTTGGTACTTCATTAGGTGCAATCTTCGGTACTTCAAACACAACTGTTTATGCAGAATCTACAGTAGGTATCAGTTTAGGTGGACGTACTGGTTTAACTTCTGTATTCATCGCTATCGCCTTCTTCTTAAGTATCTTCATCGCACCATTTGTTGGTTTAGTACCAAGTGCTGCAACAGCGCCTGCCTTGATCATCGTTGGTATCATGATGATGTCTGCATTGAAAGAAATCGATTGGTCTAGCATAGAAGTTGCTGTTCCAGCATTCTTCGCTTCAGTATTCATGGCTTATGCTTACTCAATCTCTTACGGTATTGCAGCTGGTTTCATCACTTACGTTATCGTGAAAGTTGCTTTAGGAAAAGCTAAAGAAGTTCATCCAATCATCTGGGTATCTTCATTCTTATTCTTATTGAATTTCATCATCTTAGCCGTTTTATAATCGCTATCCAAAAAGACTGGGCCTTAGGGTCCGGTCTTTTTTTGTGCGTAATTGCCCAAATCTACAAGTATATTTTTTCAAATTTCAGCGTAATCTTGAATGCCCATACGTGGTGTGTCTTTTTTTGGCATTTTCCATATATTTTATGAAATGTCAATTTTTTTAATTTTAAGAAAACGATGCCAAAACTACTCATGTTTATGTAATGAAAGCGTTTAACTTTGGTTTTTATTTTTTTGAAAAATAAGCGATTTTTGCATTAAAATCATCATATTTCAGTACAATATTGTACTCTATAAATAATATTTATATGTTCATAAAAATGTCTATTGTGAAAAATAAGGGTTGTTTTAATAGGGATTGTTCATTTTTTTAACAAACAAAAATTTTCGCCACTTTTTTGACGAATATGGTCAAATAACGGAAAGTTAATGTAAACACTTTCCTTTTTTGTGAAAAGATATTAAAATTGCTTTGTTGATAGGCTTGTTAAGCTTTTAAAAAATAAAATCTTTTTGTTCGACAAGGAGGACAAATTTAATGAGTGAAGAAGTAGTATACAACGCCCCTACCGAGGTAAAATACATTGATGTCGTAAATACTTACGACTTAGAAGAAGAAGCAAGCAAAGTTGTACCACATGGTGGATTCAACTATATCGCTGGTGCGTCTGCTGACGAATGGACAAAACGCGCTAACGACCGTGCTTGGAAACATAAATTGTTATACCCACGTGTTGCACAAAACGTTGAACATCCAGACACAGCTACTGAAATTTTAGGTCACAAGATCAAAGCACCTTTCATCATGGCACCAATTGCTGCTCATGGTTTAGCACATGCTACTAAAGAAGCTGGTACTGCTAAAGCTGTTTCAGAATTTGGTACAATCATGTCAATTTCTGCTTACTCTGGTGCAACTTTCGAAGAAATTTCTGAAGGTTTGAACGGCGGTCCACGTTGGTTCCAAATTTACATGGCTAAAGATGACCAACAAAACCGTGACATCTTAGCTGAAGCAAAAGCTGATGGCGCTACTGCAATCATCTTGACTGCTGATTCAACTGTTTCAGGTAACCGTGACCGTGACGTGAAGAACAAATTTGTTTACCCATTCGGTATGCCAATTGTTCAACGTTACTTACGTGGTTCAGCTGAAGGTATGTCATTGAACAACATCTACGGCGCATCTAAACAAAAAATTTCGCCTAAAGATATTGAAGATATCGCAGCTTACTCAGGTCTACCTGTATTCGTTAAAGGTATCCAACATCCAGAAGATGCTGACGTGGCTATCAAAGCCGGTGCTTCAGGTATCTGGGTTTCTAACCACGGTGCGCGTCAATTATACGAAGCGCCAGGTTCATTCGATACATTACCTGCAATTGCGAAACGTGTAAACAAACGTGTACCTATCGTCTTTGACTCAGGTGTACGTCGTGGTGAACACATTGCGAAAGCTTTAGCATCAGGTGCTGACGTTGTTGCGTTAGGTCGTCCAGTATTATTCGGTTTAGCTTTAGGTGGATGGAAAGGTGCTTACTCAGTACTAGACTACATGCAAAAAGACCTTGAACGTGTAATGCAATTAACAGGTGCTAACACTGTTGAAGACCTTAAAGGTTTGGAATTATTCGATAACAAATACGGTTACGAATATTAATCCTACCCTTTCTAACATATTACTGATAGAGAAGTTGGGCTTGCCCAGCTTCTTTTTTATTTACCCTTTACTTAAAGCCAGAATTTTGCATTTTGTACCCGGCATGTTTATAATACAAGCAATAAGAACCGTGTAGAAAGGAGCGATTATCATGGGCATTGAAAATCGTCAATCCACTGAGTTAGAAGATTTATTCGCATCACTCGTTACATTCGATGGTGACCCTGATAAGGACAAGGCCAAAGAAACAGCTAATACTGATGACACAGCCGCTACTGGCACGTACTGTGACTTCACAACTGGTGTCTGCATGCCCGCAGATCAAGCAAACCAAGATACAGCAAGTACAAACAGTCCTTTTCAAACGGTAGATTTAAGCAAACTGAACGACAATACCACCAATCAATAAGAAGATATTTAAGGAGCGATTTATTTAATGGAAATTACAATTTGGTCAGACTTCGTTTGTCCCTTCTGCTACATCGGACAAACACATTTAGAACGTGCTATGGAAAATTTTGCGCACGCGGATGAAATCACCATTTCACACAAATCATTTGAATTAATGCCTGGTGCAAAGCATGACCCAAGTAAAGATTTCTACCAATCATTTGCCGATTTAAAAGGGACCACTTATGAACAAGCAAAACAAATGAATGACCAAGTTGCAGAAATGGCTGAACGCACTGGTTTACATTTCAAAGTGGACAAAATGAAAATGGCTGATACTATGCCTGCCCACCGCGTCTTCCAATATGCAAAATCTGAAAATAAAGATGATGCATACTTCAAAGCTTTCTATCATGCATACTTTGAAAACGGTGCTTTAATCTCTGATGAAGATACTATCGTTAGCCTAGCTGAATCTGTTGGCTTAGATGGTCAAACTGTTCGTGAAATCTTAGCTGACGAGGACAAATTCAAAGCTGAAACCAACCTTGATATTTTCCAAGCTGGTCAAGTTGGTGTTCAAGGAGTACCTTTCTTCGTATTTGATAATAAATACGCAGTTTCAGGTGCGCAACCAGTTGAAGTCTTCCAACAAGTGTTAGACCAAGTTTACGCAAACGAACAAGCTGAAGCTTAATTGTTTCTGTCTGCTAAAGCGGCAGCCCTCTTATTGATGGCTGCCGTTTTTTTGTTGGTATGACCTCTGTTGGTGCTAGTTGATGCTGTACGCTGCGAGTAATTGGCTAGATTTTTATGACGCATGACCTTAACTGAAGCCGCCCTTTTCCAAAAAAAGAACCGATGACAAGCATCGATTCTCGAATGTATTATATTTGTGAATTGGTGTCTAGTGGGTAGACGGGGGTGCGTTCATTGATTTGCCAGTGGAGAACGATGAACGTCGCAAGCCAAACGGCCAGAATGTCCATACCCATGCGCGCGATGAAGTCGACAATGCCGATATCATAACGCAGATAGAGCATGGCGTAATTGGCAAGAGCGATCCAAGCGAAGAACTGGAAGGTAAATTGATTGGTCTTCCCCATTTGATTCTGACGGACGATATAGCGTTGTAAGGCGGAAAAAGCAAGGCCAATCGCTAATCCCATGATCCCTGCCCAAAGGATAGCCGGCGGTAATTGCTCGGCTTCAGGGCCGTAAACGCCGAAAGCCGTGTAAGCAATCAGACGGAATATGGCAAAAACTAAGGCGTAAACATACAAACCACGCGTATAAAAGAATGGCTTGGGTTTGAACATGAGTCGTTGCCGCGATAGTAGTCGATAAATCAAAGGCCCTTGTACCATAAAGATCAGTAGCGTCTTGATTGGATTGATGACCCAATCCGTTTGAATGAGGTGGGGCATGGGTTCCGCCCGGTACACTAGGATGATGATCAACTCAGAAATGACAAACAAGAGTGCTTTGACCTTTCTCGGTCCCGGCAAACGGAAATCAATTAGATAATATGAGAAAGTTAACATGGTATAGACTAAGAAATATATGATAAATAGGACTGGGTAATAAAAGCCTTGTTGTACTGCCAGACCATTTTGAAGAATGGCTTGGAAGCTAGGGTTTGGAAACCACATTTCTAACATGACGTGCAATAGGCTCATAACACTGCCGATAAACGCACTGTATATCAATCTTTTGTTTCGCATTTTGTCCTCACTTCTAAAACGTGCATATTTTGATACCTTATTATAACAAAAATATGCAAAAATTCAGAACCTTGTGATTAATCCCAGTCGTCCTTTGGAAAATGCTATAATAAAAGCGCACAGAGCGATCTAATGCGTATACCCTATTTTTGCCAAAAGACCGTCTCATTCAAGAAAATTTTATATAGTGAAGGTGACCTATGGAATCAAAACGCACACGCGCCATTCAGAAATTTCAAACATGGGCAGCAGATATGACCTGCCCCATTTGCCACAACCCGCTCGCATGGTCGGACAACCAGGTCCGTTGCAGCAACAATCATAGCTTCGACTTAGCCAAACAGGGTTACGTCAACCTAGCGCCTAACCATCAAGAAACCCACTACAACAAGGATCTATTCGAATCCCGTTACCGTATTATGGCGGAAGCCTTGCTGTATGACGGTATTTACGATGACATGTTAGCTTTATTAACCGCCCAAGGCATCCAGTTATCGAATGGGCATCCAGCGAATATCATTGACCTCGGCACTGGTGAAGGTACCCATCTACACCATTTCGTTGACGCTTGGGGCAAAAGAACGGGCACTGCTGAAGAAGAACTAGCCGTCAATGCTCTTGGTTTAGACTTGGCTAAGGACGGCATCCTTGTCGCTGCCAAGCACTACACGAACACCCTATGGATGGTGGCAGATTTGAGTCAAATTCCACTCAAGGACGCTAGTATTGATGGTGCCTTAACAATTCTATCACCGTCGAATTATCCAGAATTACAACGCGTCATGAAAGAAAACGCTTGGTTTATCAAAGTGATTCCTGGCCCCCATTATTTACGGGAATTGCGCGAAATAGTCATTGCGGATGAGGCGGACCGTTTACAAGACCCCGCACCGTCAACCGAAAAATTCCGCGCTGCTTTCCGTAATGTGACTTCAGCCCATTATGAGCGAGTGGTCCCATTAAATCCGGAACAGATGGCGGACTTAATCAAAATGACCCCCTTGATGTGGCATGCAGATGCAGACCAAATCGCTAATGCTACCGCCCTGGATCATATCACCATCGATTTAATGCTTTTATTTGGCCAAAAATAAAGAAAATCCCACGAAGCGCATTGGCGTTCGTGGGATTTTCTTTATGCATTGAAATTGGCGGTTCTATTTATCAAAAACCGCCCGCTTTACGACCTTCAATCGTTTGATGCTTGTATCAAAACCAGCCTATTCTGCGGCATCTTCGAAGACAAAGTCTGGGAAGTATTTGCCGAGAATGAAGTCCAAGTCTTCGTCATCTGTGAGGAAGCGGCTATAGACTTCTTGGCCATCTTCAAAGTGACCTTCAAAACCAAGTACTTCAAATATGTCGATTACTTTGGCTACTTTCCATTGAATGGAACGGCCTTCGACGACTTCATAAGGTTCTTCAAGGTTATCTTCTTTGATAAATTTGATAAGGTCTTCTTTCGACATTTGTTCATCTAAATGATACAGTAAAATCTGATTTTCATAGGAATGGCGTTGTGAGCCATCTGTCATGTTACATGCTTGTTTTAGAATATTCACACTATAATCGTTTGTCATATGTATCAATCTCCTATCTGAAATATCTCAATTACAAATACTTAGAAATTACATGACTGCAGAAGCGCCACCATCGATGTTTAATGCAACACCTGAAATATAGGATGCGGCATCAGAAACCAAGAAGGTAATAGCTTTTGCAGCCTCTTCCGTGTTACCGATACGGCCTAGTGGTGTATTACTTGATGCTGCGCGTGAGAAGTCTTCCCACGGTGCATTCGGCATATTATTTTGCCACATTCTCTCGATTTGTTCTGAACGAATCAAGCCGATACTTACCGCGTTTACGCGAATGTTGTAGGGACCAAATTCTTTAGATAATGATTTCGTTAAAGCCAAACCTGCCGCCCGACTTGTTGATGTTGGTAATGAATTTGCGGGTGGGGTTTTCCCTGCAATCGCGGTTAGATTCAAGATTGCACCTGATTTTTGGGCTTTGAGGTAAGGTAATACTTCACGAATAAAATGTACGGCACCAAAAATCTTCAAGTCTAAATCACGTTGCCAGTCTTCATCAGTTACTGCTTCAAAGCTAGATGCTGCACTCGATCCCGCATTATTCACTAAAATATCCACGTGACCAAATTTTTCTACAGTCTCAGCAACCGCACGTTTTGCGTCGGTTTCACTGCTGACATCCGCTACCACATAGTGAACCTCTTTACCGGTAGCTTCCTTAATTTTTGCTTGCGCTTCAAGCAAACGTTCTTCGCGGCGGGCGATAATGGACACATCCGCTCCTCACGCACTAATTCTAAGGCCGTTTGGAAACCAATTCCTCTACTCGCCCCTGTGATAATCGCTACTTTTCCAGCTAATCCTAAATCCATATAATAGCCACCTTTCAAAATGAAAACACTTACGTCTTCATTATAACATTTTGCCCCCAATTCAGTGACTGATTGGTTTGCAAAAGCCAGGCTAGACCATCTAACTACTAGCCAATATCAAATTTTGCGTTTTCTAATTTAGCAATATCCAATTTCTTCATCTTAAACATAGCATCTAACACACGTTTCTTCTGATCTTCTTTGGCTGTTTCCATGATTTGGTAATACCCTTGAGGCACGATTTGCCAGGCAATTCCGTGAGCATCTTGTAACCAACCCCAAGCCTCCGCATCCGGATTAGCAGACAATTTCTCCCAATAATAGTCGACTTCTGACTGAGTGCCTGCAACGATCAAGAAGGACGTTGCGTCGCTAAATTCTTCCGTACCACCATAACCATGGTCCATTAATACCAGTTGTTGGTCGTCAATCGTTAGCTCAGCATAATTGATTTTAGCACGGTCATCCGATGCTTCACCCTCCTGGTAATCATTCACATGCCCTATGCTAGCAGTTGGAAAAATAGCTGCGTAATGGTCGAGTGCAGCTTGCGTTTGACCACAGTATTGACCGGCAAAGAGTAGACTTACTCGGATCTTGTGATTAGCAGGTATATTGTTTGCCAACATCAACTGCCAAGACACACCAAATCTATCCGTCACCCAAGCATAACGCGGTGAAAATGGGTACTCGCCTAAAGGCATCATGTCTGTACCGCCTTCAGCAAGCTTAGCATAGAGTGCGTCCACCTCATCAGCTGTATCTAAAGCAACCATCAAAGAAAATGACGCATTCATCTTCATATATGGGCCTCCATTAATTGCAGAAAAAGCCTGGTTTTCCAAAGTAAAGTCGATAGCAATCGCATCACCTTGGGGCATTGGGTAATGCATGGTACGCGTTACTTCACTATTATCGAACAAACTCGTGTAGAAGGTAACGGCTTCTTCAGCTTGGTCATTAAAGCATAATTGTGTGACAATCTGTCTCATATAAATGGCTCCTTTGTTGTTTGAACTTGTAATATCTATAAGTTAAGATTAACGCATTCTACTCGGCTTGTCTAATGAGACCCGTCGTTAATGAGGAAGGAAATCCGCTTATTTCATAAAAAAACGACCAGTTTCCTGGCCGTTTGTCTTATATGTTAGGCATATTTTTACCAAGAGGCTACAACAGCTCCTTGGAAAGTTTTGTCGATAAAGGCTTTGACTTCATCGGTTTTGTAGTAGCTTTCTAATTGGGCTAAGGCTGGATCTTCAGCGTTTTCAGTGCGTGATACGACTAGGTTTACCCATGTCGTGTCTTCGCTGTCTTCCATGGCGATGGCTAGGTCTTTGGCGCTCAATCCGGCATCAAGGATGTAGTTTGAGTTGATACCCGCTGCAGCTACGTCTGGTAATTGGGCGATAAATTGCGCTGGATCACCAGTGATGAATTCAAGGTTTAATGGGTTTTCTTCGATGTCTTCGACGGTAGCATCGATGCCCAAGCCTTCAGGCAGTGTAATGACCCCGGCTTTTTCCAATACTAATAAGGCGCGTCCTTCTTGAGAAGGTGTATTTGGAACGGCGATGGTGTCACCTTCTTGTAATTCATCCACCGTATCGTATTGCTCAGAGTAAATCCCCATTGGAATGGTGATGTTTTCAAAGGCTGGGGCTAATTCATAGCCTGTATCTGCGATAACTGTTTCTAAATATGGTCCCGTTTGAATGGAGTTAATGTCTAATTCACCCTCTGCTAAGGCTGTATTCGGCTTAACGTAGTCGTTGAAGACGACTAATTCAATGTCAAAACCATCTTCTGCGGCCTTTTCTTGGATAAACTTGAAGATTTGTTCGTGCGGACCAGCTGTTACTCCGACTGTTAACACACCATCATCCATCAAGCCTTCCGCTGCTGCTTCGCTAGATGCTGTCTCACTCGTACTTTCACTACTTGCTGCTTGATTGCCGCATGCTGCTAATAATAATCCTGATGCACCCAAAATTGTTACTAAACCTTTTTGCCATTTCTTCATAAATGTTTCCCCTTTTTATTTGCCTTATTTTTGTATATCTAGATATACGCTTGCAATTCGACGTGCTGCCTCACGCAAAATCGTTTCATCAGCAATGAGTCCAATTCGGATAAAGCCTTCACCGGCACTGCCAAAACCATGGCCTGGTGCCACACCTACATGCGCCTCATTCGCAATTGCCTCGAAAAATGTCTGTGCACTCACCCCATCCGGCGTCTGCAACCATTGATAGATGGTGCCTTTGGATGGTTTCACCTCGATACCCGCCTTGGTAAATTCCTCAATCACTGCGTCACGTCGACTTTGATAGACGGCTTTCATTTCAGCAATAAATGTTTGGTCGTCAGCATTTAGTAGCACAGCTATCGCCTCTTGAATCGCCCCGTACATGCCAACGGTTGTATGGTCTTGCAAAGTGTTTAGGTATTCAATAACTTGTGGATTACCTACCGCAAAGCCAACACGCCAACCAGGGATATTATAAAGTTTGGACAAGGAGAATAGCTCTAATCCTACTTCTTTGGCACCCGGCGTTTGCAAGAATGATAATGGTTTTTCATCATCAAATACAAAAGGTGCGTAGGCATTGTCATGCACCACAAAAATGTTATTCTCAGCTGCAAATGCCACTGTATCAGCGAAAAATGCCGGTGTCGCTAAGGCACTTGTCGGGTTGTTTGGGTAGTTGAGAAACATGATTTTGGCATCGGCAGCTGTTTGCACATCAATTTGACTGTAATCGACCAAGAAATCATTTTTGGCTAAGAGATCCATAAACACAGCTCTCGATTGAGTTAACCCAACGGCAGATAAGTAGTCCGGATAAGTTGGGTTGGGCAATAACATGGTGTCATCCTTGTTGACCAAGACCTGACTCACTTTCATAATGGCCTCTTTCGAGCCGTGGAACAAGGCCACCTCTGTCTTGGGGTCAATTGTTACACCAAACTGTGCTTGGTAAAAATGTGCTACTGCCTCTTTATGGAAGCCTTCCCCACGATAGGGACCATAGCGATCGTATTGAGGGTTGTCGATGGCCGTTTTCAAGGCATCTTTTAATGACTGTGGTGGTTGTAAATCAGGCGTACCTACAGCCAAATCAATCACATCGTCATATGTCGTTTTTAAATTCGCAATGATTGCGGATAGGCTAGAAAAATATTGTTTCGGCAAAGATTGGTAACTTTGCGCTGGTTGGAAATCTCCCATGTTCGCCAGACCTTTCTGATAGCTTTTATTGAATTAAATATTGTATATTTTACTTTAACCTTATTCAATTGCAAATTCAATGCTAGGTCCATACGCATTTTTGGGGACTTTTGATAGTTTCAAACTATCACTTCTGATAAGTGGTCTTATTTCCTTTTTGAGGTCGTTATGCTAAACTTGGGTCACTTAAGAAATATCACATTGGAGGTTTATGGATATATGGACATTCAAATTTTTGATACCCCAACACAAGCATCCAAGCAGGCGTTCACTTTATTCGAACAAGCCCTGGGCGAGGGTGCCAATGTTTTTGGTCTAGCAACAGGTTCTACGCCTGTTACCCTATACGATTTGTTAGTGAAATCTAACTTGGATTTCTCACAGGCAACAGCGATCAACTTAGACGAATATTGTGGTTTGCCAGCAGATCATCCCCAATCTTATGCAACGTTTATGAAGGAACACTTATTCAATGCAAAACCCTTTAAAGCAAGCTATATACCCAATGGTTTAGCAGAGGATCCTGACGCAGAAGCGGCTCGTTACGAAGGTCTGATTGATGAAAATCCAGTAGACCTACAAATTTTAGGCTTAGGCAAAAATGGCCATATCGGCTTTAATGAACCTGGTGCGAAGCGTGATTCCGTTACCCATTTAACCAAGCTAACCGATTCGACCATCCAGGCGAATGCACGTTTTTTCGACACCATCGACCAAGTACCCACCCATGCAATTTCAATGGGGATTGCTTCGATATTAAAAGCCAAACATATTGTCTTGTTAGCATTCGGCGCAAATAAAGCCCAAGCTGTGAAGGCAATGATTGAAGGCCCTATAACCAGTGATGTACCCGCTAGTTTCCTACAAGAACATCCACATGTGACTGTCTTATTGGATACCGAAGCGGCAAGCTTATTAAGTGAATAGATACATAAGAAAGTGGCTGAGGGTGAATCCTAGCCACTTTTGCATATCATGAAAATTCATCTTTATGCTGAAATAGATGAATCTTTCATGATTTCATTCATCTATTGCCCTATATAAATGAATGATTTTATAGGTTTTCATTTATTGCCTGCTATAAATGAAAAATAACCGCCCTTTTTCACTTATTAAGCTAGATAAATGAATCAATTTGATTTTCTTCACTTACTTGGCGCTATAAGTTAATAAATTAGCGATTCTTTCATCTATTGACGTCAATATATTTCACCCTCAATATCCTACTAAGGTGACCAAGGCTATTTTTACCAAAAACAGCTTCACCACGGCAGTAAAATATAATCAGAACAAAGAAAAACCCTATAGAAAGGCACTTTTTTTAGTGTCCATTCTATAGGGTCCATTTTGCATCCGACTAGGGTTTTTCTGTTTATTTCAATTTTAGGCGATGGATAATGATAGATCTCTCAAAATCGGATGACCTACGCTATTATGCATTCCCATCTTTCACTTCAGCGTCACTGATTTTCTTCATTTCATCCGCAACGAACTGAACTTCTGTACCCACGATAACATGTAGGTGATTTTTGTCTAATTGATTCACACCTGGCACACCAAGATTTTTGATTGCTTGTTGATCAACTTTGTCTGCATCTTTTAATTCAAAACGTAGACGGGTTGCACAGTTATAGTAAGAAACGATGTTATCGTCACCACAAACTGCTGAATAGATACCAGTTGCCATACGACCATATTTATCGTCGCTTGCGATACCTGCTGTCACTGCATTAGCGGCACTAGTTTCTGCGCCAGCTTCAACTTCGCGCGTCACATTTGTGCCACGACCTGGTGTAGAGATATCAAATTTACGAATAACAAAATCAAAGACAAAGTAGTACACAACAAACATAACTGCACCTAACACTAGTAACATCAATGGTTGGTTAGCGATTGGAATACGTAAGCTTAGTACGTAGTCAACTAAACCGGCAGAGAAACCAAAACCAGCTGTCCAGTGGAAGGTTGCTGCGATGAACATTGATACACCTGTTAAGAAGGCATGTAATAAGTAAAGTCCTGGTGCAGCAAACATGAATGAGAATTCGATTGGTTCAGTGATACCTGTAAAGAATGAAGCGAAAGCACCTGCAATCATAATACCAGCAGTAATTTTCTTCGCTTGCGGTTCAGCATTTTTGTACATTGCTAAAGCCGCACCTGGTAGACCAAACATCATAATTGGGAAGAAACCAGCTTGGTACATACCAGTAACACCTTTCGTACCTGTACTTGCCCAGAAGTTTCCGATGTCATTAATACCGATTAAGTCAAACCAGAATACTGAGTTCAAGGCATGGTGTAAACCAGTTGGAATCAACAATTTATTGAAGAATCCATATAGACCAGCACCGAATGCACCTAAACCGGAGATGAACGTACCAAATGATACTAATGCGTTATACGCTACCGGCCATACGAAGAATAGGATAGCGGAAATAATAATCATTGCACCGGCAGTTAGGATTGGAATTAAACGACGACCACTAAAGAAAGCAAGGGCTGTCGGTAATTTCGTTGAACTGTAACGGTTATATAAGTAAGCCGCTACGGTACCAGCGATAATAGCAATAAAGACGTTTTTTGTCGCACCAAAAGCCATTGGCACTTGTTCAGCTGGAATACCTAATAAAATCGCTAAGCCATCAACACTTAATAATGACGTAACAATCAGGAAGCCCACTAGACCAGAAAGACCTGCAGCCCCATTACCATCTTTACTCAAACCTGTCGCAATACCTACAGAGAATAAAATTGGCAAGTTATTGATAACCGCTGAACCCGCTTGAATTAAGAAGGCTGCGATGGTATTCGTACCCGCACCACTTAAACCTGCTGGGTCAATCCAGTACCCAATACCCATTAATAACGATGCTACCGGTAAGATAGAAACTGGTAGCATAATCGATTTACCTAAATTTTGTAAATAATTTTTCATCTTCTTCACTCCCATTTATATCGAATTTATCGACGAATTGACTGTGCCATACGGAAATACGTATGTCGTTTTCCGCGGACAGCTAAACTAAGCGCCACAATATTTTCTGGATCCGGCATCCGGCCATACGACCCATCACCAATATGATGACAATCAACACCTACACGCTTGTTCGAAAGGCCAATTGCTTCAATTACTGAAGTCGTCGCACTCTCTTGACTCGTACCAATTGTCGCAACAACTACACCACCTAAAGCATGAATTGCCTTAGTCACTTGGCGATTCTCTTCTTCATAGACCCCTGGGACAGTATTTACCGCTGGGATTAAGACCCCATCAGCCCCATCCTTTACGAATTGGGTCAATTGCGCTTCATCCACAATGGACTCTTGCATACCAGCCCCGTGCATTTTACCTGCAAATACCAAACCATTAAAGTATTGCTTAGCTAACACAACGGCTGCCCCTATAGCGGACATAGAAACCCCAGTTGCAGGGTTACCCGTTAGGAAAAGTATATCGATACCCAAATCATTAGCTGCCGCTAAACTTTCAGGACTCACTTGGCGTCCTTTTGGCAATTGGACAGCATGTTCTAACAAACCAACATCCGGATCAACCGGTTCCAAATTGACGCCAATTGGTCGCCCCGTCAAATGTTTGATGGTTTGGATAATTTCACTAGCCTCAATCCCATCAACTCCTGGTACGACTGGATGAAATACATCCAACTCGTTCAAAATGATGATATCCGCACCGAATGCAGCCATTACCTCAGCGTTGGACAAACCCTCTATCAAGGGACTTGTAGTTACGACAGTTTCACCAACAATAGTTCTACCTTCACTCGCTAAAATTGCTTGCTTCAACTCCGGTGCAGACATCTTAATGATGTCACTCGCTGCACTTGAAATGAGTCGTTTCAAATGATCATCTCCTCCCTTTATTGTTTTATAGACTGTGGTATTAAAATTATTATAACCAAAAGAAATAAACAATTCTACTTTTTGTTATAAAATATCACACATATTTTTTATAAAATGGTTAGGAAAATGTATGATTTTCAATTTATGCAATCTTGCGTAAAATGTAAACGCTTAATATTATATTTTTACAAAAGGACAAAAATACAACGTTATATTATATAACACAAAAAGAGGCTGGGACAAAAGGCCTCTAAAAAAGGCGTACACAATTCTTAAAAAGAGTTGTGTACGCCTTTTACTTTGAAAAAATTTTTATAAATTTTGATTGAAATATATCACGGAAACAGGTTAAAGGACTG
>NZ_NEEY01000089.1 GCF_002252085.1 Aerococcus sp. 1KP-2016 | reverse complement strand
TTTGGTCATATGAAGGACGTTGTATTATCTGAAAGAACAGAAACACTACAAGATCTTTGGTATGCAGTTGAAGATTATATTGAATTTTACAACAATCGTCGCTATCAGAAAAAATTAAAAAAGATGACCCCGACAGCTTATCGGGATCATCTTTTGTGGGTAGCGTAACTCTCTTTTTTTATTTGTTCAGTTTTCGGGTAGAGATTCACTCTCCTGCTTCTAATGGTCTCAAATTTTTATGCTAGAAAGTTAATTTTAGAATTCACATCATAACGTGTTGATTCAGTTGGTTCTTCGCCTGGTTTACCAATTGAAATTGCCATGATAGGCACGAAACGCTCATTATCAAGGTTTAAAGTTGCAACTAAGTCTTTTGAATTATAGCCTGCCCATGGATTCGCTTCATATCCGTGTGCTCTAGCAACCAATAATAATTGCATTGCTAACATTGAACTGTCTAAGGTAGCATCTTGAATTAAAAAGTCGCGATCAGCTTTCTCATACATTGGTAAAAATGAATTGAAGATGTCGTCTAATTTTTCTTTGGTAATTCTGCCCTCTTCATACACTTTGGTCCAAACTTCGCGATAAACTTTATGTGAGTGAATATCGCCTAATATAAAGATTGTAACTGGTGCTGTTTCTAATTGGGGATAGTTAAACGGCATCGTGACTGCTTTGACTTTGTTACGAGCTTCTTCATTATCAACGACGACAAAGTGCCATGCTTGTAAGTTACATGCGGATGGTGTAATTGTCGCTTCATCTAACATTTCGACGATTTCATCACGACTGATATTTTGACTAGGGTCAAATCGACGGTATGAACGACGATTGAATACGATATCTTTATAGTCATTATTAACATAATCTTTTGCTAAAAATTTCTCTCTCATGAAAACACTCTCCTTTTCTTATAAATTAATTTTATCGCTAAGCTGGTGGATTTGCAATGAATTTGTGAAAAGTTTAACAATTTATTTAAAATAAATATGAGACCAGATAGACACTTGTGATATGCTCCCCCTAAAGTAGACACTTAATAAAATAAGTCTACTTTAGGGGGAGTTTATTTATGACCAGAAAAATATATTCTGCTGATATTTTAGAAAATTATATTCTAATATTTATTGAAGATGGCATAAGTTTTCCAACTCTGGTAGAAAAGTATGGGTTATCGATGCATAACACCATATTCTACCAATATGTTAATAAATATTGAGAGTATGGTTTAGCAGCCTTACAATCTCGAAAATATAATAATTCATACTCTGAAGAACTTAAACTAAAAGTGGTGGAGGCTTATCTTAATAATGAAGGATCTCTTCGAGATTTGGCTTTAAGATTTAATGTGCCTGCTGTATCAACTGTAAGTTATTGGATAATGAAGTATACTGAGGGTAAAGAAAATAAAAAATATAGTGCGAAACCTGAGGTATACAATATGAAATCTAGAAAAACCACGACTTCAGAGCGACTAGAAATAGTCAAAGATTGTTTAGTTAATAGCTTATCATATACGCAAACAGCTGAGAAATACCAGGTATCTTACAATAATGTTTACTCATGGGTACAAAAGTATAAAATGCATGGACCTGATGGTCTTATTGACGGGCGTGGTCGCAGAAAACCATCTACAATTCAAACTGAAACGGAACAGTTACGAACAGAAATTGCCGCTCTAAAGGCTAAAAATGAGTATCTTACAACAGAGAATGCTGTATTAAAAAAACTCGACGAGATAGAAAGAAGGTCGATATTAAAAGAACACGATATGAAGCGGAATTTCAAACCATTTCTTACCTCAAAGAAAAAGGATTTAAAATAATGTTACTATGTCAAGTATTAGGCGTTAGTCGTGCTGGATACTATAAGTGGTTAAAACGAAAGCCAACGGCTGAAGAAATTCGTATCAATAATATTATTCAGACAATTATTGATGTGAATGAAGAAGTTGATGGTATTTACGGATGTAGGAGAATGACTATCTATATGAACCACTTTTGTGAGGAGAAAGCGAATCATAAGTGTGTATATAGAGTTATGTCTCATCTAGGCATTAAATCAGTTATTCGAAAGAAACGATATCGCTATAAACCTCATAAGCCAAAAAATATTGCTGAAAATGTATTAAACCGGGAATTTAAAAAAGCTTATAGAGCCAAAGAAGTATTGCTAACTGATGTAACAGAATTAAAATACAGTAACCATTCTAAGGCATACTTGAGTGCAATTCTTGATTATGGTGGAAAGAAGATTATTGCCTGGAAATTAGGTACATCCAATAATAATCATCTTGTAGCCGAAACATTTAATCAAATTGAAAATCAACTATTACCACATAAGACATTCATTCATAGTGATCGTGGTTACCAATATACTTCGCATTGGTTTAAAGAATATGTGGAAAGAAATAAAGTTATTCAAAGTATGTCAAGACCAGGTTATTGCATTGATAACGGGCCTATGGAAAGTTTCTGGGGCATCCTTAAGGATGAATGTTATAGAAGAAAGCACTTTGAAACTTTTGAAGACCTAGAGGATGCTATTAATACTTACATTGAATTCTATAACTCAAAACGGGTTTCTTTGTCTATGGGGTTAAAGATACCAGTGAATACTAAATAGATACTTTATTAGATTTTAAAATGACTAAAGTTGTTGCAGTTCGTTAAGTGATGACACTTTTGCTTAGGATATATAATCGATGAATCCCGATTATATATCCTAAGGCAAAGAGACAAAAAATAGCTAACTGTAAAAAACTATTTGTATTTTGTAATTAAAAAAAGACTAGATAATTCTAGTTGAACCCCTACCAATAAACTGAACAAATAAAAAAGAACATTATACTGCCCACAAAAGATGATCCCGATAAGCAGTCGGGGTCATCTTTTTTAATTTTTTCTGATAACGATGATTGTTGTAAAATTCA
>NZ_NEEY01000088.1 GCF_002252085.1 Aerococcus sp. 1KP-2016 | reverse complement strand
TACAGAGTATTGGATAGCACTAGCTGAATTAATTGAGTGAAATAAAAAACACCAGAATTATTCACTCCAAAAACGAAAGCACGCCCCGAGATAATATAGTTATCAGGGGACATGCTTTAAATGCCGGTATTATACTATTAATAATCTTTATCGCTTTACAATACGAACAAACGTTCGTATAATGAGGTGAAATGATAGCAAGAAGGTGACTAACTTGTATGATAAATCGGAAGAAGAAAATATCGTAATCAATCCCAATACATCTGGTTATGTAGATAGAGAAATGGCTAAGTGGCAAGGATTAATACTGTCTGAGCATACAGAAGTGGTACACGAAGAAAAACGACAGAGCAGGAAAGTAAATAGAGAAAAAGAGAAACAATCGCTAGAAGCTATTTCTGAATTAATCGACTATTCCTATCGTCAAAAAATTCCGGTTGCTATTCAATTAGATTGTTTATTTGATGGGAAGTATGAGGACGATATTATAGGGGTAGTTTGCGGTTATTTTGAACAACATGTTTATGTCCAAACGATTGAATCTGAGGTAATTGTTTGCGAATTCGACTTGATACGCAATGTTGAAGAAGTTAAACAAACAAAATGGTTTAGTGTATAAGGATAATAATAAAAGAGGTGTATGAATATGATAGTAATGGATTACTCATACCAACCAAGACGAGATATTCTTTGTATTGACGTGAAATCTTTTTTTGCTTCGGTGGAATCGGTTAAGAGACGAATCCATCCTTTAGAATCCTATATCGTCGTGATGAGCAATCCGGATTTAGAGGGAGGCTTAGTTTTAGCCGCTTCGCCAAGAGTGAAGCAAGAATACGGTATTCGAACAGGTTCCAGACGCTTTGAGATCCCGAAAAATTCGAAAATTCAAATTGTCGAACCTCGGATGGCTTTATATATCAAGGTTAATCGGCTGATTCATACAATTTTTAACGAGTTCGTGGCAGAAGAAGACATACATATCTATAGCATTGACGAGAGTTTTTTAGATGTTTCAAAATCGCATGCTCTATACGGATCAACGGAACAAATAGCGAAAAAAATACAGCAAACGATTTTTCAAAGATTGAAACTTGTTACAGCAATTGGCATTGGAGATAACCCATTACTTGCTAAATTAGCTTTAGACAATGAAGCGAAGAATAATAAATCTCAAATAGCTGTCTGGCATTATGAAGACGTTCAAGAAAAAGTTTGGAGAATCCACCCTATGACAGATATGTGGGGAATCGGTGGAAATACAGCCAGGAATTTAAATAACTTAGGAATCAATTCTGTTTACAGTCTATCTCAATATGATGTTAAAGCATTAAAGAGAGTTCATGGTGTTATAGGAGAACAACTTTTTTACCATGCTCATGGAATAGATCAGAGTGTGATCTCTAAAAAATATATTCCAAAATCAAAAGGATATGGAAAAAGCCAAATTTTAAAAAGAGATTATGTCAATCAATCTGAAATTGAAGTGGTTATCAGAGAAATGGCAGACGATGTGGCCGCTAGGTTAAGAAAACATCACGTAGAAACCGGAGTTGTTCATTTATCAGTTGGCTTTTCAAATGAAATTATAGACAAGGGTTTCAGCCACCAAATGAAAATCTATCCTACTTCTTCAAGCATCAAAATCATAGAGACATGCTTACATATATTTAGAACCTACTATAAAAATCGGCCCGTCCGACAGATAGCTATACGGTGCGGAAAAATCGATTACGAGAAAGAGTTACAATTAAATCTTTTCGAAAATCCTGAAAAAACAATCCTTACAGACGATTTAGAGATTGTTGTTGATAAAAGTACGGTTTTAGTTCTTTAGTTCATGCAAGTAGCCTTACTAAAGGAGGGACAGCTATCCAGAGAAGCGGACTTGTTGGCGGTCATAAAGGATAGCAAAAATATGGGGAAACTACAAGAAGTAATACAAGACTACGAAGAGAAAAGGATACCTCTAGACGAATTACAAGAATTTATATGGGGTCTTTTAGAAAACATATTAGAAACAATACCTGAGGATATATTAAATTATTGTTTATGGTGGGTTTTATAAATCGCCGATTGTAAAATTATGTTATACTCATAATGATTAAGAATGAAAGGAGCATTATGTATGTGTTGCTCATGCTGTCCAGTAGTTGATCAATCCCTTATCTGAAAAAGAAATTATTAGATAAGGAGATTGGAATATGCTAATTCAAAATAAAATAATTCAAAGTGTTAGAAATAAATGTATTGAAGATGAATCTGTTTCAGCGTGTATGATGTATGGATCTTTCACAAAAGGTGAAGGTGATCAGTATTCTGATGTTGAGTTTTATATATTCATTGAAGATGATAAGATGGAAAAATTTAGTTCAAGATGCTGGATTTCTAAGGTTTATCCAGTTGACTTAATCTTTTACAATGAGTATGGAACAGAGGTAGTGATTTTTTCAAATTTGATTCGTGGAGAATTTCATTTTCTTCCAATATCAAAAATAGAAGTCATAAAAAGTTTTAAGCCTACTGGAGTTTTTCCAGATCCTGATTCTATGTATATTTATGATTCTACAGAGCAATTAAAGCCTTTACTAGATGATTTAAGTGGTGCTGGACCAAACCGAATGACAGATGAGAATGTTAACTTCGCTTTTAATAACTTCGTGAATGCTTGGTTGATGGGTGTAAACGTGATGAGAAGAGGAGAGTTAGCACGTTCTCTAGAGGCTTTAACTCAAGTGCAAAAGTATATATTACAATTGATAAGGATAAAGGAAAATACGGTTGAACGATGGTTAAACAGTACAAAAAATTTAGAAGAAGATATAAGTGCAGAGTCGTATAAAGATTATGTGTCAATAACCTCAAAATTAAATGAAAATGAGATAAAAACTGCTTATAAGAATGCGTTGAATATAGTTGAAGTAATGAATAAAATGCTCTGTCCCCTTTATATGGTTGATGTAGATAAAGGTCTAATTAGTAAGCTTTATAGCTACCTCAATGAATAAATAAATTAAGTATAAAAAGTTCACTGTTTATTAGCAGTGAACTTTTTTTCAATTAACGGGCGCTTTAATGGAGCAACGAAAAAAGCCCAATTTCTCTGTAGAGGCCCCCAAAAGAGACCAAAAATCTAACTTTTGGGGGTTTATTTTTATGGCAAAATATTCACTAGAATTTAAATTGGAAATTGTTAAACATTATCTGGGGAACTATGGTGGCTACCTAGCGGTAGCAAAGAAATATAATATACAAGATTCTATTGTAAGAAGATGGGTTAATAGCTATCAACAATTTGGAATCGAAGGACTGAAACGTAGTAAGAATCAAACTCATTACTCTGTTA
>NZ_NEEY01000087.1 GCF_002252085.1 Aerococcus sp. 1KP-2016 | reverse complement strand
GAATTTATTGTAAAATTTAGTTGAGTCATTACCTAACCTCCATATATTGTTTTGTGGTAAATACAATTATACAGGAGTCAGGTTAATGGCTCTTTTTCTTTTTACACAATTATATGGACTTAATCTCCTTAGAATGTTTTAGCCTAATAATATCATGAAAAAGAAGGATACGGAAAATGTTTCGATTAAAATGATATAAAATAGTGTAATTTTTAAAGATTACCTAGTTTCGGTGATTAAGTGAAGAATTTTTCCCTAGTATTTGTTACAATAATCATAGAAATAATTAGGAGGCAGAAAATGACTTATCCACAATTAGATATTAAAGATACACAATTGAAAGCAACAATTGAAACGAATAAAGGTTCGTTCCAAGTAGCCCTATTCCCTGAATTAGCACCTAAAACTGTAGAAAACTTCGTAACCCTTGGTAAACAAGGTTATTATAATGGGGTAATCTTCCACCGTGTAATTCCTGACTTTATGATTCAAGGTGGCGACCCTTCAGGAACTGGTATGGGTGGTTCTAGTATTTATGGTGAAAAATTCGAAGATGAATTTAACTTAGAATTATTCAACCTTAATGGGGCTCTTTCAATGGCCAATGCAGGACCAAATACAAATGGATCGCAATTTTTTGTGGTAACTGCTAAACAAGTCCCAGCACAAATGCTTGGTCAATTAAAAGCAGGTGGTTGGCCAGAAGAAATTATTGAAGCATACAGTGAGAATGGTGGGACACCTTGGTTAGACCAAAAACATACTGTATTTGGACAAGTAGTTTCAGGTATGGAAGTTGTTTATGATATCGAAAACCAACCACGTAATGCGTCTGATAAACCTTTAGAAGAAGTAGTGATTACAAACATTACTTTTGAAAACGATCAAGATTAGTTAACGAGAGGACGAACCTTCATGACAACAAAGGATTTTCCTTACCACATCGGTGACGTAGTTGAAGGTCAAGTAACTGGTTTGCAGCCCTATGGTGTGTTTGTTCAATTGGACGAAGAACATCAAGGCCTAGTTCACATATCTGAAATTAATCATGGTTATGTTAATAACGTAGAAGATAAATTTAACATTGGTGATACACTAACTGTTAAAATCATCGATATTGATGAGTATACAAGTAAAATGAGTTTATCCATTCGTGCACTAAAAAAACTCGCGATATCGAATAAACCAGCTAAGAATGCATGGCCTAAAAAACGGCATGCGCCCAAAATTGGTTTTTCCTCTATAGAGGAAAAAATGCCAATGTGGATTGAGGAAGCATTAACAAAAATGGCAACAAAATAATTTTAGTATAAAAAGGGGTAGTAAAATGGCACATATCAAATTTGACTATAGTAAAACTAA
Source organism: Aerococcus sp. 1KP-2016 (assembly GCF_002252085.1). GTDB lineage: Bacteria > Bacillota > Bacilli > Lactobacillales > Aerococcaceae > Aerococcus. Next base: position 2,063 of record NZ_NEEY01000087.1, on the reverse strand, counting down.
CCAATTTATCGCGGAACACGAATTAACACAAATGCAACCATTAGTTACAGCTGCAGATACAATCTTAAGAGAAGGTACTGGAGCAGGTAGTGACTTTACAGGATGGGTTAATTTACCACGTGATTATGATAAAGAAGAATATGCACGTATTAAAAAAGCGGCTGCAAAAATTCAATCTGATTCAGACGTTTTAGTTGTCTTAGGTATTGGTGGTTCTTACTTAGGTGCTAAAGCTGCAATTGATTTCTTATCTCATACCTTCTCTAATCTTCAAACAAAAGAAGAACGTAAAACACCACAAATTTTCTTTGCAGGTAACAGCTTAAGTTCAACATACTTAGCAGAATTAATTGAAGCAATTGGTGATCGTGATTTCTCAGTTAATGTTATTTCTAAATCAGGAACTACAACTGAAACAGCAGTCGCATTCCGTATTTTCAAAAAATTATTAGAAGAAAAATATGGAGAAGAAGCTAAAAACCGTATTTATGCTACTACAGATAAAGCAAATGGGGCTTTAAAATCTGAAGCAGATGCTCAAGGTTATGAATCATTCGTAATTCCAGATGCTGTTGGTGGACGTTTTACAGTTTTAACACCAGTAGGTTTATTACCAATCGCAGTTTCAGGTGCAGATATTGATGCCTTAATGCAAGGTGCAGCGGACGCTATGGAAGAATACTCAGACGCAGACTTAGAAAAAAATGAAGCGTACCAATATGCAGCGTTACGTAATGTGTTATATCGTAAAGGTAAAGTAACAGAATTATTAATCAACTATGAACCAAGAATGCAATACTTCTCTGAATGGTGGAAACAATTATTTGGGGAATCTGAAGGTAAAGATGGTAAAGGCATTTACCCTTCAAGTGCAAACTTTACAACTGATTTACATTCACTAGGCCAATATATTCAAGAAGGTCAACGTAACTTGTTTGAAACAGTTGTTAAAGTGGACAAACCACTTAAATCAATTGAAATTCCGGCATTTGATGAAGACTTAGATGGACTAGGATACTTAGAAGGTAAAGATGTAGACTTCGTGAATACAAAAGCTTTCCAAGGTACAGTGTTAGCTCATACTGATGGTGATGTACCTAACTTTGTATTAACTATTCCTGAAATGGATGCATATTCATTAGGGTACATGATTTACTTCTTTGAAATTGCAGTTGCTATCTCTGGTTATTTAAATGGCATTAATCCATTTAACCAACCGGGCGTTGAAGCATACAAGAAAAATATGTTTGCTTTACTTGGAAAACCAGGCTTTGAAGAATTAGCTGAAGCATTAAACAAACGCTTATAATTCATTTACACATATCATGAGAAAGTCGGAGTATTTGACTCCGGCTTTTTTCATACTTATGAATGAATACTAGTGAGCATTTAATAGAACAGGAGCTAATTTTAATACAAATATTTAGGCCTGAGCTAATAGGATTTTTTTTAAAAACTTCAAAAATACTATTGACCTAAAATAGAAATGTTGGTATTATAAATCTTGTCGATTCGGGGCAATAAGTTCCTAAGGGATAAGAGTTTAAAATATTTCAAAATTCCTGTTGACAATAAATATTAGTAAATGCTATTATTTATTAGTTGCCTCATTCATAGGAAGAGGGCAACAAAAAAGTTTCAAAAAACTATTGACGATTACCACATTGAAATGGTAAACTCATATAGTCGTAACTAGCGAGTTATCAACGTTCTTAGAGAAGAATATTTCAAAAAGATGTTGACAATAGATAGTTAGAAATGATATGATATTAAAGCTGATTCATCAGCAATTAAGTCAATGAAAAAAACATTTTATTTTTTACTTGACATTTGTTAAATGAAGATGATATAATGTAAGAGTTGCTGCAAGGCAACGAGATAGACCTTTGAAAACTGAACAAAGAAGACGAACCAAATTGTGTAGGTGTTCAATCGGTAAGATTGAAACCAACAATTCAGTAACGAAAGTTACTAAAGTAGTGAGAACTACTATAAATAAGTCAGCAAACTTTAATGAGCAATCAAGCTCATGAAAACTTTCATGAGAGTTTGATCCTGGCTCA
>NZ_NEEY01000086.1 GCF_002252085.1 Aerococcus sp. 1KP-2016 | reverse complement strand
GGTAACCTTTTAGGAGCCAGCCGCCGAAGGTGGGACAGATGATTGGGGTGAAGTCGTAACAAGGTAGCCGTACCGGAAGGTGCGGCTGGATCACCTCCTTTCTAAGGAATATTACGGAATACACAAGTGTTTGACTCTTCTTTGTTTAGTTTTGAGAGGTCTATATTATATTACGTATAGTAATGGAAGCCAATCGGGCCTGTAGCTCAGCTGGTTAGAGCGTCCGCCTGATAAGCGGGAGGTCGATGGTTCGAGTCCATTCAGGCCCATTTCCAGAAATGGAAAATATATACATATTAATACATCCAGCCATGGGGGATTAGCTCAGCTGGGAGAGCGCCTGCTTTGCACGCAGGAGGTCAGCGGTTCGATCCCGCTATTCTCCATAGCAACCATTAAAAAGGTTGCAACTTTGTTCTTTGAAAACTGAATACTGTAAGTAATAAACCTCTTATTTGATTATCTCTACCAGGAGTAATCAATATAAGAAATTCCAATTTTTACCAAGAGTAACAAACCAAAGAAAGTAAGCAATTACTTTTCGCGATCATACAACTTAACCAATGGTTAAGTGAATAAGGGCGCACGGTGGATGCCTTGGCACTAGAAGCCGATGAAGGACGGGACTAACACCGATATGCTTCGGGGAGCTGTAAGTAAGCTTTGATCCGGAGATTTCCGAATGGGGGAACCCAATTGCTTTGATAGGCAATTACTACTTTACGAATAAATAGTAAAGTTAGAGGAAGACGCAGGGAACTGAAACATCTCATTACCTGTAGGAAGAGAAAGAAAAATCGATTTCCTGAGTAGCGGCGAGCGAAACGGAAACAGCCCAAACCAAAGAGCTTGCTCTTTGGGGTTGTAGGACAGACGATATGTAGTTAACGATTTAGTCGAATGGCATGGGAAGGCCAATCATAGAAGGTGACAATCCTGTAGACGAAAAATCAATAACGCTAGTCTGTATCCTGAGTACGGCGGAACACGTGTAATTCCGTCGGAATCCGGGAGGACCATCTCCCAAGGCTAAATACTCTCTAGTGACCGATAGTGAACCAGTACCGTGAGGGAAAGGTGAAAAGCACCCCGGAAGGGGAGTGAAATAGTACCTGAAACCGTGCGCTTACAAGCAGTCAGAGCCCGTTAATGGGTGATGGCGTACTTTTTGTAGAACGGACCGGCGAGTTACGATTGCATGCAAGGTTAAGTTGAAGAAACGGAGCCATAGCGAAAGCGAGTCTGAATAGGGCGTCGAGTATGTAGTCGTATACCCGAAACCAAGTGACCTACCCATGTGCAGGGTGAAGGTGCGGTAAGACGCACTGGAGGCCCGAACCCACGTCTGTTGAAAAAGGCGGGGATGACGTGTGGGTAGCGGAGAAATTCCAATCGAACTTGGAGATAGCTGGTTCTCTCCGAAATAGCTTTAGGGCTAGCCTCGGATGATGAATACTGGAGGTAGAGCACTGTTTGATCTAGGGGTCCATCTAGGATTACCGAAATCTGATAAACTCCGAATGCCAGATATTTTAATCCGGGAGTCAAACTGCGAGTGATAAGATCCGTAGTTGAAAGGGAAACAGCCCAGACCACCAGCTAAGGTCCCAAAGTTTCAGTTAAGTGGAAAAGGATGTGGGGTTGCTTAGACAACTAGGATGTTGGCTCAGAAGCAGCCATCATTTAAAGAGTGCGTAATAGCTCACTAGTCGAGTGACCCTGCGCCGAAAATGTACCGGGGCTAAACTGAACACCGAAGCTGTGGATATCCGCATGGATATGGTAGGAGAGCGTTCTAAGGGCAGAGAAGCAAGATCGAGAGGACTTGTGGAGCGCTTAGAAGTGAGAATGCCGGTATGAGTAGCGAAAGACGGGTGAGAATCCCGTCCACCGTATGACTAAGGTTTCCTGGGGAAGGCTCGTCCTCCCAGGGTTAGTCGGGACCTAAGCCGAGGCCGAAAGGCGTAGGCGATGGACAACAGGTTGAGATTCCTGTACTTGTTTGTATTGTTTGACCAAAGGAAGGACGCAGGAGGCTAAGCAGAGCACGTTATTGGATTCGTGTTCAAGCAGTGAGTCTGACACAGAGTTAAATGCTTCGTGTTAAGGACAAGCTGTGATGAGGAGGGAAATATAGTACCGAAGCTGCTGACGTCACACTGCCAAGAAAAGTTTCTAGTTAGATACAAACAACCCGTACCGCAAACCGACACAGGTAGTCGAGGAGAGCATCCTAAGGTGAGCGAGCGAACTCTCGTTAAGGAACTCGGCAAAATAACCCCGTAACTTCGGGAGAAGGGGTGCTGACCATTTGGTCAGCCGCAGTGAATAGGCCCAAGCGACTGTTTATCAAAAACACAGGTCTCTGCAAAATCGAAAGATGACGTATAGGGGCTGACGCCTGCCCGGTGCTGGAAGGTTAAGAGGAGTGCTTAGCATTAGCGAAGGTACGAATTGAAGCCCCAGTAAACGGCGGCCGTAACTATAACGGTCCTAAGGTAGCGAAATTCCTTGTCAGGTAAGTTCTGACCCGCACGAAAGGCGTAACGATTTGGGCACTGTCTCAACGAGAGACTCGGTGAAATTGTAGTACCAGTGAAGATGCTGGTTACCCGCGACAGGACGGAAAGACCCCATGGAGCTTTACTGCAGGTTGATATTGAGTGTCTGTGTGACATGTACAGGATAGGTAGGAGCCTTTGAAACCGGAACGCTAGTTTCGGTGGAGGCAATGGTGGGATACTACCCTTGTGACATGGCCACTCTAACCCGCGACCGTAATCCGGTCGGGAGACAGTGTCAGTCGGGCAGTTTGACTGGGGCGGTCGCCTCCTAAAGAGTAACGGAGGCGCCCAAAGGTTCCCTCAGAATGGTTGGAAATCATTCGTAGAGTGTAAAGGCAGAAGGGAGCTTGACTGCGAGACCTACAAGTCGAGCAGGGACGAAAGTCGGGCTTAGTGATCCGGTGGTTCCGCATGGAAGGGCCATCGCTCAACGGATAAAAGCTACCCTGGGGATAACAGGCTTATCTCCCCCAAGAGTTCACATCGACGGGGAGGTTTGGCACCTCGATGTCGGCTCATCGCATCCTGGGGCTGAAGTCGGTCCCAAGGGTTGGGCTGTTCGCCCATTAAAGCGGTACGCGAGCTGGGTTCAGAACGTCGTGAGACAGTTCGGTCCCTATCCGTCGCGGGCGTTGGAAATTTGAGAGGAGCTGTCCTTAGTACGAGAGGACCGGGATGGACACACCGCTGGTGTACCAGTTGTTCTGCCAAGAGCATCGCTGGGTAGCTATGTGTGGATGGGATAAACGCTGAAAGCATCTAAGCGTGAAGCCCTCCTCAAGATGAGATTTCCCATATCTTTAAGATAGTAAGACCCCTGAGAGACGATCAGGTAGATAGGCTAGAAGTGGAAGTGCAGCGATGTATGGAGCGGACTAGTACTAATCGGTCGAGGACTTATCCAATGGATATTAAGATTGTATGATGGAATACGGTTAACGACTTACAGATTCAGTTTTGAGCGAA
>NZ_NEEY01000085.1 GCF_002252085.1 Aerococcus sp. 1KP-2016 | reverse complement strand
TCTTCAAGATTACTGGAAAATCATATCGTATGAAAGGGAAAATATAAATGGACTTCTAAATTAGACTGTCAAAAACCTACATTTTTATTCTGTCATAAACCTACAATTTTATACTGTCCTTGACAATCATAGCCACCCTAGATTATAATTTTAGAAATTACCCCTAAATATTATTTTATAAAAAGTAATTTTTCAGATTCTAAAATATCCCTTATAATATTTAAATAAATCATATATAGTTTCATTTTAAAATATTTATGAAATTTCTAAAAAGCCTGCATAATAATGATTTAACGTATCAATTCCAACCAATGGGCACCTATATCCAAAAAAAAAAGTGAAAATTAAGGATAATATGCCTGAACAAACATTTGAAACATTGTTATATTAATTAAAATAATCCTTGAAAAATCCAAATACTATAATAGCAAATGATATACCAATTTAAGATACCAATTTTGTTACATCTTGTATTTTATCTTTTTTTTATTGTTCTCAAGGAATTTTTCATCTTATATATTGCTGCCAATTCGATAAATCTTTTGTTTTTAATTAATTTCATCACTAACATTACGTTTCTCTTATCACTCATATTATCAAACGTATTTGCATCAAAAATTAATTTAAAGGCCATGAATAACTAATTTGTTTTATTAATAAAATTCTATCTTTGTATTTTAAAGTGCTTTGAGGATTAAATATCGTTCGTGACAAAATTGTCATAAGTATAGAGGATAATTTCCGCATTAACAAATTATTGAAAATTTCATTATCTTTATAAAAATATTCATGGAATTTTACTGATTCAATTGCATATTCACCAAAAATATTTAAACCATTTTCCATAAACTTCATTCCAAAATCACCAAAATTATCATAGTTATAATTGTATAATGTTTTTCTTTCATAATATACTTTTCTAGCATGCTGAAAGGCATAGAGGTTAAAAATATTATCCTGATTTCTTCTAAGCTTTAAATTAAATTTAAGATCCAAATCTTTAATAAAGCTCAATTTATACATTTTCCCCCATGGTACCCCAACATCTATAAAATCCCCTGATTCTTTCTCATAGTTACAATCATACAGCTGCTTTATTATTCTTTCTTTTTCTATAAATCCGTTATGAGAAAAAAAATGGTTTTCTAGAACCCTCCCATTGTTTTCTACTTTCGCAGAAACGATTGAAATATCAACATTATTTTTAATTGATAGACAGAGTAAAGTTTCTAAGTACTCTTCATCAATCCAATCATCTGAATCAATAAAACATATATACTCTCCCGTCGCATTATCTATCCCTATATTTCGAGCAGATGAAACTCCCTGGTTAGTTGTATGAATAGTTTTGATTCTTGAATCATTTTTACTAAGTAAATCAATTACTGCGTTACTGTTGTCAGTAGATCCGTCATTGACAATAATTAATTCAAACCTAGAATATGATTGTTTTAATACACTTTCAACACATTTTGTAAGCTTATCTTCCTTATTATAAACTGGTATTACAACGCTTATTAACGGTTCGGTAGACATAACTGCTCCTTTTGTTAGCCTATTTAAAATACACTTTAGTTACGATTTTATCAGAAAGATTTACAAATTTTTTCTTTTCTAAATAACTAATAGTGTAAATAAATAATTTTTTATTAAATCCACTGTAAAGTGAATAAACTTTGTATCTTAACATATTTTTAATAGCTTCATTGAATAAATAATAGCTTCTTAACTTTTCCATTGAAATTTTATATTTTGTAATTCGATTAGGGTCGTCTTTCATATTAATGGCTTCCATAATAATGGTTTCTAAAGTTAGCGGTGCCAATATATAAGTAAAAAAATCATCTCTATTATTTTTATTTTCCTCGTCCAAAAGGGCAATCATATTTATTTGTCTCTCAATTAAATTAGGTTTAAACGTATTCATAATCGAATTTGACCTTTGATAATAATTATAAATTACTTTATCAGTAAAACTAATCGTGGGTTTGTTTAAAATGATTTGTAATTGAAAATAATTATCTTCGGCAAAAATTTTTTTGTTATCTCCAAAAACAATGTTATTATTGGTAATAAATTCTTTTCGATACATTTTATCCCACGCACTATAGCTATATACCCTACTTAAATAATATTTTTTTGAAAAATCCTCCAAGCTCATATTTTCCAAATTTATATAGTCTTCTTTTTTTATATTTCCATTGACAAAATTTAATTTCTTATCGTCAAAATAGAATTTAAAATTACCACAAGAAATATCGCTATTTTTAGATGATATAGATTCATACAGTGTTTGAATGGCATCTAATTCAAGAAAATCATCCGAGTCTACAAACATTAAGTACTCACCCGTTGCTAATTCAATACCCTTATTTCTGGTTGGTCCCAATCCCATATTTTCATGTTCCGTATATGTGAATTTAGAATTATTTTGGCAAATTTTTTTTGCTACGCTGGCTGATTCGTCAGTACTCCCATCATTTAGCAAAATAACTTCAAAATTTTCAAACGTTTGATTAGCAATTGAATCAAGACATCGTTGTAACTGATCCATTACATTATATATAGGAACAATAATACTAACTTTTGGCATATAAGCTCCTTTTATTTTCTATGTTGATGATATAAATACATAACCTTGTTAGGTAAAGTACCAGCAATGACCGACTTAAAAATGGACAGCATTTGTAATGGAGAACCTCCCATTAATCTATAGTATTTTATACGTGCTTTAATCTCATCTCCTCGATACTTTAATTTTCTTTTATCTAAATCTAGCTCCGAGACTCTATACTTATAAAGGGGCATGGGAATAGTTTTAAGTTTATATTCTTTCAATAATAATTCACACCATAAAACTAAATCTTCTGCTCGGTTATAATTTTTATATTTTCCTGCTGAAATTATATCTTGCTTTTTCATGATTGTTGTAGCATGTATTGGAACTTTTCGACTCATTATAGTATTAAAATCATAATCCATGTCATATATAAATTCATTATATTTGCCTTCATCATCAAACTCGATAATGGATGTCCCTATCACACTATATTCTGGATTCTTAGTTATTTCCTCATATAGAACACTTATCCGTTGTGGTAAAGATATATCGTCAGTATCCATTCTAACTAAATATTCGGTTGTTGCAGCATCAATTGCTCTATTTAGTGAGTAAACTAATCCAAAATTACCACCATTCTTAACAATCCTAATTCGTTCATCCGGGTAATTCTTTATATATTCCTCTAAATGTTGATTTTTAGAATCGTCAACTATAACAAATTCAAAATCACTAAATGTTTGATTTAAAATACTCTCGACGGCTAAATTAAAGTGTTCAATCGGTGTATCATATTCAGCCATTATAACAGATACTTTTGGCATACTTAGTCTCCTTTTTAATAATTACGTATATAACCTGAATAATTCATAGCTTTAATTCTTTGGCACATTTTATTGAAATATGTATCACTAATATCCCTATCAACTGATTTTGACTAAAAAGTTACTTCAAACATTCACTGTTCAAAAATATTGAGGAAT
>NZ_NEEY01000084.1 GCF_002252085.1 Aerococcus sp. 1KP-2016 | reverse complement strand
ATGCCTTTAACGTTCTAAAAACGTTAGAGGCATATTTTTTATAAATTACTTTGTCTCAAAAACAATCGATTATGAGACAAATAAAAAAGTTCCCTTTTCAGGCCGTAAAAGGTATTTTTTTGTTTCAAAAGACGTCTCTTTATCTATGGATCTTTAATCACCTTTTATGATACAATAAAGGTAAAAAGGGGCCGATGACCATGAGTGGGTATGTCTACGGATACGCGCGCGTCAGCACGCAGCACCAAGAGCTGAACCGACAGCTAGATTTGCTAGAGAAACAGAACTGCAACGAAATTCTGATGGAGAAGATGACAGGAACGAAGGCCAGCCGTCCGGAATTAAACCGACTAAAGGACAAGCTCCGCCCAGGAGACACGGTAGTGGTGGAGAGCTTCTCCCGCTTAGGACGGAGCACCAAGGATCTAATTGATCTCGTGACCTACTTCGAGAAGCACGACGTCAAGCTGGTCAGCTTGAAGGAGAACTTTGATACAACTACCCCACAAGGACGACTCATGATGACCGTCTTCCAGGCCTTCAGCCAGTTCGAGCGCGACCTAATTGTCGAACGCACCAAAGAAGGATTGAAAAGTGCGCGTGCCAGAGGTCGCAAAGGAGGACGCCCACGTGTAAACCCGCGTGATATTGAACGAGCCGTAAAACTGTACGAGAGCCAGATATACAGTGTCAAAGAAATTACTGAATTGACCGGAATTAGTAAACCTACTCTCTATCGATATTTAAAGAGTAGTCACAAATAACGATTGCAACATGTACGAACGTTGTTGCAATCGAAATGCATTCAGCCTGAAATAAATTGTGGTTTTAAGTTTTAAACTTACTAAGGAAGGACTGCTGATATGGTCAAAATAACAAAGGAAGTTTATGAACAAATAAAGATTGATCTTCCAAAAATAGAGGGGAGTCTATCTTCACGAAATGGATCCCAGAAGTTATGGAGAAACTTAAGAAGTAAATATTCTATTCTATTACCTGGACTAACAAAACATGTTAGAGAATCAGGAAAAATGACTTCCCCTGGAACGGAATTTGATTACCGGCCAGAACTTGAACAATTAAAAGAAGCTATATTAGCTTATATGATTGTTAATCCTGTAGAGCAACAGTCTAATGAGGAAATTGAAAATGAAGGGAACGAACAATTAAATCAAACTACACCTCGGTCGATAGATGAAATAATTAATGAAAAAATAGAAGAATCGAAGATATATATAAGATCTAAGGAATCTAAACAGAAGCAAATTGCATTAGAGAAAATTTGGGATACTTTCGAAAGATTAAAGACTATTTATGGTGAAAATAAAAAGAAGTCTGTAACTAGACTAATTGATATAGTTAGTAAAGAATCACCAGTAACAAAAGAGTTGATAAGCAGAGAATTTCAGGAATTAACACAGATAGGCAATACTTACCATATTAGACATTTCGAAAACGGAAAAGAGCCTATTTATTCGGATGATTTTAGAGAGTATTTGTATTTTAGAATTTTAAGCTTAATAAGCTACTGTATAAATGAAATGAATCAGTAATCAAGAGAAAATAACGCATTTTAAGCCAGTTTCAGATTTGAAAGTGGATCACTATCCACGAAACTGGACTAAAATGCGTTTTTTAAATCCATATCTTTCGTTAAGATTGATTTTACACCTTATGATTATAAGAAATGAGTATAACCAAACCTTATTAGGTAACGCTTGTTAATTCATGTTCATTAGTCTTGAGTTATGACACCCACACAACAAAAAATAAGCCGATTATAATCGACTTTAGTTTTTATTAAAGCACCCATTAGTTCAATAAACGAAAATTGGATAAAGTGGGGTATTTTTAAAATATATATTTATGTTACAATAATACTGACTTTTAAAAAAGGATTGATTCTAATGAAGAAAGCAGACAAGTCAGCCTCCTAAATTCACTTTAGATAAAAATTTAGGAGGCATATCAAATGAACTTTAATAAAATTGATTTAGACAATTGGAAGAGAAAAGAGATATTTAATCATTATTTGAACCAACAAACGACTTTTAGTATAACCACAGAAATTGATATTAGTGTTTTATACCGAAACATAAAACAAGAAGGATATAAATTTTACCCTGCATTTATTTTCTTAGTGACAAGGGTGATAAACTCAAATACAGCTTTTAGAACTGGTTACAATAGCGACGGAGAGTTAGGTTATTGGGATAAGTTAGAGCCACTTTATACAATTTTTGATAGTGTATCTAAAACATTCTCTGGTATTTGGACTCCTGTAAAGAATGACTTCAAAGAGTTTTATGATTTATACCTTTCTGATGTAGAGAAATATAATGGTTCGGGGAAATTGTTTCCCAAAACACCTATACCTGAAAATGCTTTTTCTCTTTCTATTATTCCATGGACTTCATTTACTGGGTTTAACTTAAATGTCAATAATAATAGTAATTACCTTCTACCCATTATTACAGCAGGAAAATTCATTAATAAAGGTAATTCAATATATTTACCGCTATCTTTACAGGTACATCATTCTGTTTGTGATGGTTATCATGCAGGATTGTTTATGAACTCTATTCAGGAATTGTCAGATAGGCCTAATGACTGGCTTTTATAATATGAGACAATGCCGACTGTACTTTTTACAGTCAGTTTTCTAATGTCACTAACCTGCTCGTTAATTTAAGTGTACTACTTCACAAAACGCATTGCTTATTACATATGTAATAAGCAATGCCACAACTCTTAAGTTAAGACTATAATGACAAATGTAACTAATAATATTTTTTACACACTTTATAATAGGTGATGAGGTGAGGAATATGATATTACACATGGAAGATGTAATCAAACGCTTTGGCAATCATTTGGCGTTGGATCATCTATCTTTAGAAGTAAAGAAGGGCGAAGTAGTCGGTCTACTCGGGGCTACCGATTATCAGTGAAGTGGCATTGAAAAGTTTCTCTGAAGAAAAGAAAACAACCTTGCTGACACCACGCGAAAACGATATTTTGGAACTAATCGCAAATGGATTGAACAATAAAGAGATTGCCGGACAGTTGTACATCAGTGAAGGAACGATTCGCAACACCATCTCTATCATTCTAGACAAACTCGAACTCCGTGATCGCACCCAATTGGCGATTTATTATTGGCAGATGAAAACCATCTGAACTGCGGTTTAACGTGATGACACAACTTGTGTCATCCCAATAACAGACTATGTAAGAATATGTGTCAGCTTAAAATTTATTCCCATTGTAGAATGACAAGAGTGTGACTTTAAGAGATAAATTGCACACTTTTTAAACGCTATTTTGCACTATAAGTAAATATAAAAAGCCCAATTTCTCAATTTTTATGAGTATAGTGGACCCAAAAAGTTAGACTAAATTTTATGAGAGTTGACCGAATGGTCAGCTCTTTTTTAATACATGCAATTTGGCTTAATTCCTGTTGTCGACAATACTTCTCATAAATTTCAATCTGTCAAGAGTAGTAGCGGAGCGACTCTTGATAGATTGAAACTTTATGTGAAAC
>NZ_NEEY01000083.1 GCF_002252085.1 Aerococcus sp. 1KP-2016 | reverse complement strand
TGAGCCAGGATCAAACTCTCATGAAAGTTTTCATGAGCTTGATTGCTCATTAAAGTTTGCTGACTTATTTATAGTAGTTCTCACTACTTTAGTAACTTTCGTTACTGAATTGTTGGTTTCAATCTTATCGATTGAACACCTACACAATTTGGTTCGTCTTCTTTGTTCAGTTTTCAAAGGTCTATCTCGTCGTCCTTGCGACAACTATTTAATAGTATCACGAGTTGGACTGGAAGTCAACAACTTTTTTAAAGTTATTTAAATCGTTGTTGCTCCGCTTGTTGTTACGCCGTAACGCAACTATTAAATAATACCATCTTTCACACCCTACTGTCAACAACTTTCTTATAAAATAATCAAAATTTGCAATAAAAATGATAATTACTGACAAATTTACAATCTTTGTGAGATTAGAACGTTAGAAAAATGCCTAGATAATCAGCATCTAGGCGCTTATTTGTGTCGCGCAAATCAAAACTTACCATCTATTACATAATGCCTACGTTTGCCAGAATTCTATTCAATTGTTGGAACTGCCTTTTTTGCAACAATATCTAAAAAATTCTTGATAAGGGTTTGACCGTCAGGGGTATAAATGGATTCTGGATGGTATTCCAATCCATATACGTCATAGTTACGATGTTTAATGGCCATAATAGCATCATCCTCAATACTTTTCGATAGGATTTCTAATGTATCTGGTAGACCTTCCTCTTCCACGATAAGTGAATGATAGCGCATGACCTGGAAGGGATTGGTTATGTCTTTGAAAATTGGATCGTTGTTATGATCAACCATAGATGTTTTGCCATGTTTCACGGTTTGCGCACGGACGACATTACCTCCAAAGGCAGATGCGATTGCCTGATGGCCTAGACAAATTCCTAATATAGGTAGTTGTCCGGTAAAATGTTTGATAACGTCGATACAGATACCTGCATCTTCAGGGATACCTGGTCCCGGCGAAAGAATGATGCAGTCTACATCTGTCATTAACTCAATATCGTCTATTGTCACTTCATCATTACGTACGACTTTAATATCAGTATCCACCGCACCAATATATTGGTATAAATTATAGGTGAATGAATCATAATTATCGATTAATAAAATCATTTAGATTACCTCCTTCAATGCCATCGATTTATTCAGGGTTTCCGTATATTCCGATTGAGGATCTGAGTCATAAACAATACCTGCCCCAGCTTGAACATAGGCAAAACCGTCTTTAATCACGATAGTTCTAATAGCAATACAAGTATTCATATTCCCGTTATGCGAGAAGTAGCCAACTGCCCCGGCATATATGCCACGTTTGGTATTCTCCAATTCATCAATAATACTCATTGCTCGAATTTTTGGTGCACCTGATACAGTTCCTACAGGTAAACAAGCACTTAAGGCGTCAAAACAGGTAAGTTCTGGTCTTAATTTTCCAGTCACTTCCGATACGATATGCATGACATGTGAATATAGATCTACATCCATAAATTTGCCAACTGTTACACTACCAAATTCACTAATTCTACCAATATCGTTCCGACCTAAGTCTACTAACATGACATGCTCTGCACGCTCTTTTTCATCCGATAACAGTTCCTCTTTTAATCGTTGATCCTCCGCATCATCTTTACCTCGTTTTCTGGTTCCAGCAATTGGATTGGTCATGACTTGGTTATCTTCAACAGTAACCAAACTTTCAGGTGATGAACCCACAATGTGGAAATCGCCAAAATCTATATAGAATAAATATGGTGAAGGGTTTTTACTCCGTAATCGACGATAGATATCAAATGGTTCAGATGCAGATTGAATTGTGAGTCTGTGTGATAACACTACTTGGAAGATATCCCCGGCTTTAATATATTCTTTTGCTTGTTCCACCATCTTACTAAAATCAGCTTCATTGATATTGGACAATACAGTTGGATTGTCTGTCGCTGTCTGATAAGCCTTGATACCATTTGCTTGGTTCATCTCTTCAGCTAATTGCGCTAAATTTTTCGTAACAGTTGTATAATCCGTTGTGTCATCAGGAAATACATTATATACAAGCGTCATTTTATGTTGGAAATGGTCGTAGCTAATGAATTGTTTATAAAATAGTAAGAAGCTTTCAGGTGTTTGCAACTCATCTACATTTACATGTGGTAAAGATTCATATTGACGAATCACATCATAACCCACATATCCAATTGCACCACCAACAAATGGTGTTGGCAAATCAGTCGTTGCATATGGGATTAAAGTTTCTGCTTGCACGTAATCTAGTACTTTTCCTTTATAATGTTCAGTCTTGTCGGCCGAGCTAATCGTTATCTCCTCTCCATAGCTAGTAATACGCTTATATGGATTAGCACCTAGATAGGAATAGCGGCCTATTTCCTTTTCAGAAACGACGCTTTCAAATAAGAATTTGTGTTCACCTTCTAGATTATAAAACATGCCAATAGGTGTTAATTGGTCTGCGTTCACTGTTAAATGTACCGAAAATACTTGATTCTGTTTTTTCATCGCATCAAATTCTGCTGCTGTTAAATTAAACATTTGTTTCACCCCTATAATAATGCCCGTTGTCATGATCAATTTCTGGGGGAAATTGGGTACAAAAAAAGCCACAACATCCCCTGTCATGGGACGATGTAGCCGCGGTGCCACCCATATTAGTATTGTACGCTAGTAACTGCGCCATTTCGCCAATTTTTGATAGCTAGACTTGTATAGCATATATACATACTGACGGGTTAGCTTCTAACTAGAAATCAACCCGTCTATCTTATCTATCATCAATTGCACTTCATGCCGCATAAAAACAAAAAAACACTTCTCCAAAAAGGACGAAATGCATGCATTCGTTTGCCACCTTAGTACAAAACTCTCTCTGCGGGTACGGATGTTACTCGATACCCTGTCCTTTTAACGGCGGACTCCCGGCTCCTGCTACTATTATTTCGCATTTCATCTTAGAGATCCATTCACCAACAGTTACAGTATCTGGCTTTCACTTACCCAACTCGCTTTGACTTAACGCCATCGGTTACTACTTCTCATCATCGATTTTACTCACGTTATTTTAATTTATTATAATGTATTTCTAATTATTGTCAACAGGATTTCATTATTTTTTGTAAAAATACCAATGTTCCACCATTCAACGTACTTCTTTATGTACAAAAAAAGACCAGCGGCTTAACCGTCGGTCTTTTTCATTATTGCATGGCAACGTCCTAGTCTCACAGGGGGAAACCCCCAACTACATTCGGCGCTAAGAAGCTTAACTTCTGTGTTCGAGATGGGAACAGGTGTGTCCTTCTTGCCATCATTACCACACCATTTTATACAAATCATACACAAGCTACCAACGGGATTTGAACCCGTGACCTCCGCCTTACCAAGGCGACGCTCTACCAACTGAGCTATGGCAGCACGATGAAATATTTGTACAAAAAAACTCCGCAAGTAGGACTCGAACCTACGACATCTTGATTAACAGTCAAGCGCTACTACCAACTGAGCTATTGCGGAATAAAAAATATTGCATGGCGACGTCCTAGTCTCACAGGGGGAAACCCCCAACTACATTCGGCGCTAAGAAGCTTAACTTCTGTGTTCGAGATGGGAACAGGTGTGACCTTCTTGCCATCGTCACCACACAATATCTT
>NZ_NEEY01000082.1 GCF_002252085.1 Aerococcus sp. 1KP-2016 | reverse complement strand
AGTAGTTTGCCATATTCTTGCACCCAACGATAAATCGTCGTATGAGAAACGTTAATGCCACGATCATATAAGATTTCTTGAACTTCACGATAGCTAAGGTTATAACGAAGATAGTAGCCCACGGCTACAATAATCACATCCTGCTGAAATTGCTTTCCTTTAAAATGATTCATCGTCATTCCTCCTGCTATCTTTTTCTATTATTCTACCTTATTTGATAGTAGACTTAAAACTTTGCAACAGAACCATTCTACCTTATTTGATAGTAGATTTAAAACTTTGCAACAGAACCATCTTTAGTTAGTAAGCTATGGACTCC
Source organism: Aerococcus sp. 1KP-2016 (assembly GCF_002252085.1). Taxonomy (GTDB): domain Bacteria; phylum Bacillota; class Bacilli; order Lactobacillales; family Aerococcaceae; genus Aerococcus. The sequence continues at coordinate 3,606 of NZ_NEEY01000082.1, read as the reverse complement.
TCATTTTCAAAAAAGGTATACTTACTTAATACTAAAGTACCCAATAATACTTATCATTAAACTAAAAGTCCCTGCAATTAGAAACCACGTATTTATTCCTAATAAATCAGTCATTGGACCAGCTAATAGCAATCCCAAGGGCATCGCTATACTCATGATGCTGCCATAAAAACTGAAAAAACGGCCCAACTTTTCTGTAGGAATCTCTTCTTGGACATAAGAGTAAAAAGGTATATTAAATTGATTCCCAAAACCACCCATTAAGAAAGAGCAGAACACAAATAGCCAAAAGCCAATAAGATTAACCGATGTAATACCTGACAATACAGTCACTATACTGATTCCTATCAAGCCATAAATACTTTGCTTTAATTTATTCTGTTTTCTATTGAGTTTTCCAATCACTATAGATCCTATAAGCATTCCAAAAGCAAAGACAAACTCAACGATTCCTCCATAAGCAGCTGATAATTTAAAATGACTTGTTGTCATCAATGGAAATAAAGAAGAAAGTGGCAAATAAAAGAACATCACACAAACACCAATAATGGTAACATTCAAAATTTTTCTATTCTGAATAAATTCTTTAAAACCTAATCTTAACTCTTCAAAATAGGGTGTTATTTCCCCAGATACCGCAATTTTTTTTATGTTGATTCTTCCGATAATAATACATGCGATTACCGCTCCTAAAGTATCAGTCATTAAAATGACCCATAATGGTACTATTGAATAAAGAATGGCTCCTATAACTGGACCTAGCATATACGCTCCAGATTGCAAAAATTGATTCCAACTATTGGCTTCCACTAATTCATCGACTGGAACTAAGGTCGGAACGATCGCTTGAATAGCAGGGGTATGGAATACACTTGCCACAGCTCTTAAAAACAACGAAATCAAAATAAACGCTATTTGTGGTTCACTTACTATGATAGAGAGTGAAAGAAGAAGTGCAACAAGCCCGGTAAACAGATCAGCGACGATAACAACTCGCTTTTTATCCATTCTATCAACCCAGACCCCAGCAAAGGGGCCGATAATAAGCTGTGGTAAAAAAGCAAATAGTCCTGCTATTGATAATACTGTACCTGAATTTGTTTGACTTGCAAGCCACCACATCAAAGCGAACTGGACTGCTGAACTGCCAATCAAGCTAATGGATTGACCTAAAATTAATGGAATAAATTGTTTTCGCCAATTTTTTGTTTGGTTCTCCATTAAAGAACGTCTCCTTTCATCAAAGTGAGTTTTTTATCAGTTATTTTCCAAATCTGATCAGCTATTTTTTCTACAAAGTAGTTATCATGAGACGTGAAAATTATTGTCCCAGGATATTGCTTAATGAATCCTTCTAATGCTTCTATTGTTTGGATATCGATAAAATTTGTTGGTTCATCTAAAATTAATACATTTGATGGTCGTACAAATAAACTAGCCATTGAAATCCTAATTGCTTCTCCACCACTCAAAGTATTAACTGGTTTTAAAATTTCTGTTTGTTTGAATCCTAAATTATTCAGAATTGATCTTACAGTATTTTCTGGATAATCAGTTTGTTTCATTAAATAATCAATCACAGGTACTGATCCGGTTAACTTATAATCCATCTGTTTATAAGAACTAAATATCACCTTTTTTGATACAATCATTCCTTCTGCTTCATTTAAAATAGAATGTAGTAATGTTGACTTACCGGTTCCATTGTCCCCGGTAATAGCAATTCTTTTCCCTAATGGAAATTGAAAATCCACATTGTCTAGTAATAGTTTATCTCCTGCATATAAATTAATTGATTGACCCATTATAGGAAAACGATTATAAAGTTCCAATGCCGAACTTGTTGGAAATTGTATAGGTTTAATTGTTTCTTTTTTTTCAATATCTTCCAAGTGATTGACTCTAGACTCTAATGCTTTAGCTGATTTTTGAACAGCTTTTTGCGCACTATCTTTTTGTTTAGAAGATGAAAGTCGATCTGGTTTAATATTTCTTTTTTTATTTTTTTCACTAACACTACTCATTTTTTTTGCTTGTTTTCTTTTTTGTGTTATCGCTTGTTCTAAACGTGTTTTTTCTTTTTCAACTTTTTCAAATCCTCTTGCTTCCTCTAACTTTTTCTGTTCTTTTTGTTTCATATAGTCACTGTAATTTCCAGGATATTCAGTAACCTTTCCATCTTCTATTTCCCATATCTTGTTTACTAACTGATTTAAAAAGTATCGATCATGACTAACGAGAATCATTGTCCCATAATAATAGCTCAATTCATCTATTAATAGTTGTATACTTTTTCCATCTAAATGAGTTGTAGGTTCATCCATTAGTAATCCCATCTTATAATTTGATAGCACTCTAGCTAAACGTAATTTATTTTCTTCACCTCCGCTTAGTACTTCGATCGTATTTCTCGGAATAGTGAATCGACTAATAAGTTCAGCGTTAAGATCATCAAATTCGTATAAATTATTGGTTTCTTCCATCTGTTTAAAGTAATTAAACTCCACAAATCGGTTAACTTCCCCTGAATTTGGTGATAACTTTCCTTGGATAAGATTCAGTAGCGTTGTTTTCCCTTGTCCGTTTCTTCCGACAATGCCAATTCGATCATTCTCATATACAGTTAAATATTTAATGGCTACTAGTTCTTTGTTTCCAAAATTTACTTCTATATTTTTTAATTCTAAAGATATATTTTTCATTATTTTGCACTCCTTAAATTAGGCCGTGCAATCAACAGATTTTTGGGTACACAAAAAAGAGATAGATTTCTACCTCTTTTGACAATTTCCATATCTATATTTTCTTAGATAAATAGAATTTGAAAAATAGACAGATTGCTCCCCTGTTTCTGCCAATATAACAGGACCTTTTGAATAATAGTATTTAATTATTATTTCAAAAGGTTAAACCACAATCTTATAGATGCTGTCATTTTCCAAATTCTCCTTTGTACATCCTATTTGTATACTAGATACTGCTCAAATGAACACGTATCTTTCTACCAACGTCTCATAAAGCTTAAAACATTTTTTTCAAATAATCAAGTTATGCTCACTTATTATAGGTCAAGATAACTTATAATAGGTGATATGAAAAAAATACTCTTGCTCCTTTTTCGCCATTCAAGGTAACTTCAATATAACATGAAATTCACATGGCGTTTTTTAGTTAGCGGTGGCTAACTTCATTATATAATCCACCAATGAAAAATAAACCTATAACCGTTGCGTTATTTGCTAACGCTTATGATAACGAGTTAAAAACAAACCCTCATTCAAACTTAAAAGAAGGAACTTACAGCGTAGATAAAAATCGGATTTCATTTTTAACAAAAAAAGGCGAAGCATTAGTTATAAATTTAAATATTGGACATATTGACAGTATAGCCACTTTCAATCAGAGCGTTATTCAGCTAAAAGATAATGACAGTAGCGAAGTGAGAAAACAAATTTATATCTTTGCTAAAAGCTCAAAAAATACAGAGTATTGGATAGCACTAGCTGAATTAATTGAGTGAAATAAAAAACACCAGAATTATTCACTCCAAAAAACGAAAGCACGCCCCGAGATAATATAGTTATCAGGGACATGCTTTAAATGCCG
>NZ_NEEY01000081.1 GCF_002252085.1 Aerococcus sp. 1KP-2016 | reverse complement strand
TTTAATGAATGGAGCAATACTACTTCAATTCAAACGTTAACGTATTTTCCTCTATTCATAAGTATACAAAAACAAACCCTATAGAAGGGCACTTTTTTTAGTGTCCATTCTATAGGGTCCATTTTAAAGTGAAATTGGCCTCACTATTCTATCTGAATCACATAAAAAGCCTATGTGTTCTCGCTCGTCTCAGAAGTTATGTAAGTGGCTGACAACCACTTATGTAATTTTGATAAGTTTTTCGGACTGACAATCCGAACTTACAGACTTATTCTACCATTTTTTGACGAGCAACTCAATATATACACGCTTATTTTGTCATTCATTTAAGACTTCTAAGCTATTGGGAGAACACAAATCTTTAAGATTATTTGTGTTCTCTTTTAGTTTGGGAAGGAATAAAGTCATGGCAGCTTCTTTGGATGTCGTATATTCGACGGTATTACAAAATGGTATCCGTAAATTCAAATATAAAAACAGCCACCTAAAACCGGTCTCTTTTAGTGATCAGTCGGGGAAGGGGGCTATTTTTGCGTACCGTTCAAAGGAACACATGATCGAGGGGATTGGACTAGTGATCACTTCAGAAGAAGGGGTGATCGAAAACAATAATCGATTCACTCATTGGACTCCAAATGTATTTCGCTATGGAACGTATGCTGATGAAGCCAGAATGTTTACGAAAGGTCATTCGGAGGACAATTTACGTCAAATCAATACATTCTTTGTTGATTTTGACACATTGGATCCAAACTTTGACTATGGAGAAATTATCTTGGCCAGTCACGAGATCGGCTTTATGCCTACAATGATTCTACGTACACCGCATGGATTTCAAGCTTTCTATGTACTAGACAAGCCTGCATACGTGACGAAGAAATCAAATTTTAAAGTGATCAATGTGGCCAAAATGATCTCAAAAATATAAGGAATAAATTTTCAAATGATTATCGGTTTCCTGTCGATGTAAATGCCAATCATTTTGGGATCACACGGATGCCTTCTGAAGAGAATGTTTTATTCTTTGAACCACAGTATCGTTATAGTTTCGAAGATGGATCGACTGGTCAATGAGAGAAGATGCGGACAAAAAAGCGGAGATCAAGAACGTTTTTGTATTACCATCTACTCAAGAATTTCGTCAAGTAGATGAACCCTGGTTCCAGCTGTTGCTAAAAAGTCAAAAAATACAAGGTGAAAAGGGCGTATATGGTCGAAATAATGTCATATTCACCTTGTCTTTGGCATACTTTTCGTCAGGATACGAAGTAGAAGCATGTGAATTGACGATGTTAGAATTCAATGACCGCTTGGCTAACCCTTTATCTGATCGAGAATTAACCAGAATCATTCGTTCCGCTTACTCCGGAAAATATCAAGCAGCCCACAGAGAAAAAATTGTCCTATTATGCCAAGAGTGGGTCGATGTCAATCTTTCTGAAGAGCAGCTATTCAACAAAAAACGGGGTTGGTGGAAATTCAAGAAAGAAAGAGCTGTTCGCAAGTATTCACATAGTCATGAATGGGCAGAAGATCTACTGTCCTATTTGAATGAGCAATCCTATGAAGAACAACCATACATTATTTCTACAAAAAAAGATTTAACTGAAAGTTTAAAGATCCCAAAACGCTCCCTGGACAAAGTACTGAAGCAGTTAAGAGAAGAGAACAAAATTCATTTTCGTGTTCGTGCTGGTCGTAATGGAGGTATTATGCTAGCTTCGATACATGGATTGATGCGCTCCGTTATCCGACTAAAAAAAGAAAGCCAGGGGGCTTATTTCGCTGCAATCTCAGAAGCTTTTGGAAGAGAATACACGTTTATCCAGACAGCATTGAAACGCTTGATAGAACCCAATAAGATCGGCATACAAACAGATCTGTTCATGATCGATACAGGTTGAAATTAAAAGGTGCAAATTGCCTAATACATTATATCTATGATACGTTTCTTCTTTTTTCTCCGCCTTGCTTGCTGGTCTTAAGAAAGAGTAGTACTATTATCGCAAACGTAATAATATGGTGGGAGGTCTTTCTGACTATGAGTATCAATACCTTTGTATATCCCTACCCGATCAATGTATTTATTATTTCGCGGTTAGGTATGACAGTAGAGCAATTTTGTGAGTTGCATGGATATAAGCAGAGTACAGTAGCAAGCTGGGTAACAAGAAACCGTACCGTAAAGACGTTGCCTTATGATTTTTTGTATTGTCTAAGCCTTTCTTCAGGCTGGTCGATGGATGATGTTTATCGTCATTTATTGGTATTGGAGGAGAAGTTCTTAAAGAGTATCAATCCAAAAAAAGAAAAAGAACAAATTAATTAGTTATGTCGATCATTCTTCGTTGTGTTTTAGTTTTTTACGTGTTCGTTAAGTGATATAGGCAATGTAACTTAATAAATGATTTTGTCAGTTTACTTTTTTGGGAAGGTTCAAGTATCTGTATTTATTTGTGAAAGGTAATATTATTACATTTTTGTAAGGGTTATTTAAAACAGCAATAGTGTATAATTTAAATAAGATTATATCTTGTCTATGTTTAAAATATCGATAAAATAAATATTTACAGTTAGAAAGGGGGAACAGTAGATTCATTTTTCGAATTTACTGAAAGATATGAATAAATCAAAAAGGAAAGTATTGACGATTGTTTTATCTTGCACAGTTTTGGTAGTACTTGGTACACTATTTTTCCTGAAAAATAATGGTAAAACAGGCATTTTTATTGAAAATAATAAAGGTGCAATAGAAGTTCCTATTACAATAGCAAGAAATTATCAGAATGATTCAGAAGTTCTTTATGAAAGTAATTCGATAAAGTCTACGAATAAACCAATAGAGGAAGCTAGTATAAGTGGTGAGAGTTCTATTTCAGTTACCATTTATGGAGAAGAGCAAACAGTTACTGGATATGTTGATAGCAATACTAAAAACTTTTCTTTATTGGTAAAAGTAGCTAGTTATGACGAATCAACGGGTAAAATAGTATTAGATTGCAACTATGATGATGGTATGAACAAAATAGAAAAAAAATTGATTTTCCAAAAATAAGGAGAACTAAAAATAAAAAAATATTTTTAACGTTAGTTTATTCTTTGGTATTTCAGTATCAAGTAGTATCAATGCATATGCAGATGAGATTGCAACAGATGAATCAGTATCAGAAACAATATCGAATGAGAGTCTAAGCGATGAAGTAATAGATAGTTTAACAATTGATGACTTTGTTAGAGCTTATGAAATTTCGAGCTCAGATGAAGCATTTAAAGATCTATCTGAAGATGATCAAAACTTATATATGATTAAGCTATACAATGAGATATATGAGTCAAAAAGCTATAGGGTAACAGCAAGATACCTGCCATCTGCCTACGAGAATTTGAATAGTGCGGAGAAAAAACTTGTCAAATCATATCCTGCGCAAGCAGCACAAGTGTATACTGCTTCTAGTTTGGCTACAAAAAGGACAAATGCACTATATAAAAACGGGTTGCATAATGGGAACGGAGATGCTTTTAGACATACTTATTGGAATGCTGAGATGGCAACGATGTTAGCCGGATATGGATCAAGTTTCAACCCTTCTAACGGTAAAACAAATGCGAAAAGATGGGCAGATGCTCACGAGGAGAATAAAAATCAACCAGCTAATGAAAAGCAAATGGATCTTTTCAATAATAACGTTGGTAGATCGATTGTAAATAAGAAATATTCATCAAAGGATTTAGAGAAGAAGGCATTAGCAAAAGTTGATGCAGGAAGTTGTAGAAGAATTGTAAATAATAAAGTAGTTGCTACAACTAAAGCAAGATAGTTTTTCGAGAAGAGATGAATATTATCTCTTCTTTTTTTTGTATTGATGATTTGGGAAAATAGGAAACTTCAATTTTAAATATGACGAATTTACAATTTAAGTGCAACAACAATAATAAAATAAAAAAAGATCCATAGTTTTCCTATAAAATAGATGTACCAACCAACTATTAGAAGGAGAAAACTATGAATCCATACACACATCTTACCATGAATGAGCGAGAAACAATATTCCTAATGTATGAACAAG
>NZ_NEEY01000080.1 GCF_002252085.1 Aerococcus sp. 1KP-2016 | reverse complement strand
GAAATGCCACAATTAGAAGCATACGATACGTTTGAAGAGTTAAATGATGCACTTCAATCTTATATTGAATTTTATAATATGGAGCGAGTTCCACTTAGCATGGGATTGCGTATTCCAGCATAAAAAAACCATGCATATTAAAATTGATGCATGGCTTAAATATTTTATTTATTTACCTGTCTGCTTGACAGGGGGCAGTTCACCATAATGGGAGTGCCTCTTTTATGCTTTTATGTGGCTTTCTAGCGGAAGACTGACAACAAAAGTCGTCCCTTTTCCGTATGTGCTTTCGATAGAGATGGTCCCATGGTGGGCGTTCACAATTCCTTTAACAATCGATAAACCAATCCCTTGGCCACCCAGTTTCCTGTTCCTAGAGGGTTCAGCCATATAGAACCTTTCAAAAACTTGATTGATTTCATTTGGAGGGATTCCTTGACCGGTATCGGTTATCTTAAAGGAAGCTACGCCACTAATTTGGGAAACCTGAAGATCAATGTGGCCACCGGAAGGGGTAAATTTAATTGCATTGTACAAGAGATTAGTTACCACTTGATGAATCTTATCTCGATCAGCAGAAATTAAAACCGCTTCTCCATTAATGGCACAGTCAATGCCCTTCTCAATCAACAAAACTTGAAAGGTGCCGGCAACTTGTTGCGTAAGTTCTAGCAAATCAAAGGATGACTTCTGCAGCTGGCTTTCATAGCTTTCAATTTCATTGATCCGATCAATTTGTCCAATCAGGCGAGCAATGCGGTTAACTTCCTCGTAACAGTGGTAGAGGCGTTCTTCCGATACTTCCCAGACCCCGTCAATCATGGCCTCAATATTGCCTTTCAAAGTCGTCAATGGTGTCCTGATTTCATGTGCGATGTCAGAGGAAAGGCGGTTACGAATCTCTTGTTGGCGTTGGAGTTGCCCAGACAATTCATCCACGGAATCCAAGAGGCTGTCAATTTCCTGAATCCCTGTTTCCTCAATCGCCAGGTGACTGTAGTGACCCTTCGCAATTTCCGTCGTAAAATTCTGTATTCTGACGATTGGTGAACTCAATTTTTTGGCAATCAATAACGCGAAAAATAAGGAGATAATTAGGGACCCAATCGCTACAAAAATCAAGTTGTTCCTCATATCGGCAAGGAATAACGCATCATGTTCCGTGTAAGCGAAAGGTCCAACGGATTGCACTTCGAGAGAACCGATTGGGTCTGTTTCGCTACCGAGGGGAACGATTGTCTGCACGTAGCCACTCTCTATATCGCCCATTATCTGCTCCATATTTAGGAGGTGGGTTTGAATCCTATTTTTTGACTCTTCCTCCTCTGAGGGAGAGGGGCCCCATACTTGGTTGCCAGCATGGTCATATACTTTTAGGATGATGCCTTTCTGGAGAGCATCGCGTCCAATATTTTGGATTGTTGGAGGGGCATCTGCCCAAGTACCCGTTTTCCGATAGAAGTTTTCTAACTCAGTCTGGTATGCTGTTAACTCTGATTCTTGCCTTTCGCGCACATAGTCTTCGAAGTGGCTTTCCATTAAGTTTAGTGTTATCCAGCTGAGGGTCCCCACTAAGATAAAGGACAGAGAAACAAACGAGAGCAAGAGTTGCCATTTAATGGTTCGCTTCATTTTTGACCACCAAATCGATACCCCGTTCCATATGCGGTTAAGATGAAGTAGGGGTTGCGCGTGTCGTCCTCAATTTTTTGACGGATATTTTTGATGTGGGTATCGATCACCCGATCCGTTCCATCAAAATCGAGTCCTTTCACAGCGTCCAGCAGCTGTTCCCGTGAAAATAGGCGCTTTGGATGTGAGGCCAGAAGGGCTAATAAAGCATACTCGGTCGGGGTCAAAATGATTTCTTCACCTTGTTTGAATACTTGTTTTCGATCCGGGTAGATAACCAGCAAACCTTCTTCGAAAGACCACTTTTCTTCTCGGTATTCTGGTTGGACACGGCGTAAAACGGTTTCGACCCGAGCAACCAGCTCTTTCGGGCTGAATGGTTTTGTGATGTAGTCATCAGCCCCCAGGCTTAACCCTTCCAAGATATCTTTTTCGGCTGTTTTCGCAGTCAACATGATAATCGGTACAGTGGAGGAGTCCCTTATTTTTTTACAGACTTCGAGGCCAGATAAACCAGGCAGCATGAGATCCAACACAATCAAGTCAGGTTGGACAACATCAACCTTTGTTAAAGCCTCGTTTCCGCTCAAAGCGCGAAACACTTGATAGCCTTTTGCACTCAAATAGGCTTCCACGATATCCAGAATGTTTGCTTCGTCGTCCACAATTAAAATCTTCACGTAATCTTTCTCCTCCAATTTCGTTGGTATCTTCATTCTACTAAAACTTGACCCATCATGCCATTGTCTTCGTGCTCTAGGATATGGCAATGGTACATAAAAAATCCCCTTTTCTGGGAATGTGACTTCAATCCTAACGCTATCGCCTGGATAAAGTGCGATGGTGTCTTTCCAACCTTGTTCATTGGCTGGTGGGGCGTTGCCATTCCGGATTATCACCTTGAACTGGACGCCATGCAGGTGGAAAGGATGGATCATGCCACCCATCATGTCCCGTGTGTTTTTAATCTCCCAAACTTCCTTTTCCCCGACCTTAGCGCGTAAATCGATCCGGTCCATGTCGAACTGTTTGCCGTCAATGGCGACCATGTTCCCCATGCTACTAAAGGTCATCACTTTGTCAGGCGTAGTAGAATCTTCTGCTTTTGGGATGTTGTCTAAAGTCTTAACTTATGAATACGTTTTTTTATTTTTAGATATTTTTATAGTTGTCACTTTAGGAGTTATCTTGCATCTGTTTTAAGCGTTATCTTGCACTATAAGTTAATATTGCAATTTACGAATATAAAAAAAGCCCAATTTCTCAGCATTAAAATGAGAAATTGGGCTTTGCTCGTTACTCCGAAAGCGTCCTCTAATGGAATAACAAATACAATCAAATGGTCATTTGACTATAATGTTTGAGTAGATCACAATAATAACCAAGTGGAGTTGATAGGCTCCCTTAAAGTACAAGCAAGACACTTGAAGAAGAAAAATGTATTATACTTGACCGCGTACTATGGTACGCGGTTTATTATTATTTAGGGGTGAACTATGTGAGTTATCGTATTACTGCATTTGCAGAAAAATGTGGGGTAAATAAAGAGACGATTAGATATTACGAACAAAAAAATTTATTACAAGAACCTTCCCGAACGAAAGCTGGTTATCGGATATATTCATATGATGACGTTAAGCGTGTTGGGTTTATTAAACGAATACAGAGACTTGGATTTTCTTTAAACGAGATTTATAAATTATTTGGTGTTGTAGATAAAGATGAAGTTCGTTGTCAAGATATGTTCGAATTTGTTTCTAAAAAACAAAAGGAAGTTCAAAAACAAATAGAGGATTTAAAACGAATTGAAACTATGTTAGACGACTTAAAACAACGATGTCCAGATGAAAAAAGTTACATGCTTGTCCGATAATTGAAACCCTAATTGAGGAAGAATGAAAGGAATTTTGAAATGAAACATAAAAAGACCTTTATTGCAGGGCTTATAGGTACATTTTTGGTTTTGTTATGTTGGGCTACGCCTATTTTAGTTATTTTATTAGGTACGCTTGGATTAGGTGCAATAACAGGCTATTTAGATTTTGTTCTGATTCCTGTTTTAGCTGTTTTTCTTGGTTTAACTTTTTATGCTTATTCTAAATATGAAAAATCATATAAAAATAAGAAGATGTAAAAAATGAAAGAAAGAGTTGTTGCAATTGCTTCGATGTTTTCAGCTTTTTTAGCAAGTCTTTGTTGAATTGGCTTAGCGATCTTAATACCACTTGGTCTAAGTGGTTTAGCTGGAACACTTGCCGTTACGTTTGCGCCATATCGAATTTGGTTTATTGTTATCACTGTTATTATGCTTTCTTTTGCTCATTTACTTGTATGGAAACAAAAAAATAGTTCAAAGAAAACGAAGAAGTTGTTATGGGTTAGTACAATCGTTTCTGGGGTAATGCTTATCTATACATTGTTCAGTCAGGGGATATAAGGCATGATGAAATATTTAATATATCTATTCATTATATTTGGATTGGTTGTTGTCCTTTCTGGGTGTGGTCAAAAAGCAGTTGAAGAAGGTTCAAAAACAAGTGAGGTTCCATCAGAAAACTTAGAATCTGTTTCGTTTAAAATAGATGGTTTTACTTGAGTATCTTGCGCTTTTACGGTGAGTTCCGCCGTTTCTAATTTAGAGGGTATTCAAGATATAGAAGTTGAAGGATCAGGAGAAACCCAACTTACATTTGATAAATCGAAAACTATATAAGTTGAGGTAAAGTTTTACTCCCTCTTGTTTTTCTGATATGATTCAGGCAAAAACATGAAGGGATGAGCCAGATGGAACTGCGAGACCAACTGACAGAACTGAGGCGCGCGATGAAAGAG
>NZ_NEEY01000007.1 GCF_002252085.1 Aerococcus sp. 1KP-2016 | reverse complement strand
ATCGTGCAATTTATCGTGGCGACTTCGATGAGCCTGGTTTATCAACCGGTAATCGAGGCGCTATCCGTAAATTAAGACACAGAGGTAAAACACGCCATTCTAAAAATCACGTAGAGAGAAGAGGAAAAACCTTGATTCTTAAGCCGCTCAATAGCAAGGCTAGCATCTTCCAACGTTGCATAAAGTCCTTCTATAACTTCTCCCATAAGGTCCCCCTCAATACGTAGTAAACTTAACAAGTGAAATATGGATTCTTATATACAGCAGCGCTCTTTTTTGGAGAATTTGATAGAATTAATTTCTATTTTCGTCAGTAAAGAAGCCCCGCAGTGCAAAGGCATCATCACGTGGCTGGTAACTGATGGCTGTCCCTGCCTGTGAAATGTCTAGACGCGGGAATCTATTATTCGACAACCCATTAACCAATAAAAACGGTTCAGTCAGCGTAACCCTGATAGCGCATTCAACTAGGTGGCAAAGGTCTCGCGGGGAAAGGTATTCGGACAACCCGGATTCATCAACAATCGGGTCATGAAGGTTTTCATTGAAATTACCAATACGAATGCCAATTGATTCTTGCCCTTCTATAAAGGCGAAATAGCTGGCAAGGCTTTCTTGGTAGACTTTTGAGACACCGTACAGATCTCCTGGCCGGACTGGATCATCGATAGACACTTGCACATTTTTCGGATAGGCATTTACAGCATGAATAGAGCTTGCAAAGATAATCCGCTTAACGAAGTTCTCGTTCTTTGAGGCTTCTTTGAATAAATAGTAAGGCATCTTGTAATTCATTTCAATCAATGAATCATCAAACGCAGCATTGGGGGAAGGATTACCCGCTAAGTGGATAACATAGTCGATTCCTTCTAATAGACCCTCCCAATTTTCGCTAACGGTCAAGTCGAGCTCTTTGACGATAGTGCCCTTCAAAAGCTCCGGTCTAACATCATAGAAATTGATATCCACCAAAGTCAAATCGTAACTCTTTTTAAGATGGTTTACTAAGACTTTGCCTATGTTACCGCTTGCGCCGGTGATCATAATCTTGTCCATGGTGTAACCTCCTTGTTTTTAATAGAACAAACATCGCATTTATTCACATGAATTACTTTTCTCTAACTTTATGAAACCTCTCAGAAAAAGTCAAAAGATAACCTTTGCAAGGGTGATAGTATAGCTAAAAAATATAAGGTTATACTTAGTGGATTATAATTTTTAGAAACTGACTCGCAATGCACTGATTTTTACCGACTACATATGAGTTATTTTATGAGATTTCTAACAGCTATTCGCCGACTTGTCTATCCCCATCTCGGTCATCCATGTACGGATACAACCAATGATCACTATAAATGGGCATAGCGTACCCTGCATTTTTTGCTTCTTGGATCGTGACTTGGCCATTGCCGTTCGTATCTACAGCAGATACATCTCCTCCAGCAGTCTCGGTGGGTGTAGCGAATGTTGCTATTCCGGAACTGCCAGAAGGTGAGCTATCTTCTCTTGTTAGCCCTTGTGCTGCGTTGTATTCATCTGGGTTAATATTTTGGAATTCATCTACTACTTGGTACCCATTAATCGTATACGTGTATTTATAAGAACTTGGAACCTGTGTAGTTGTATCTGGATAGGTAATGATAGCCTCAAAATTAGTAGCCCCACCTGCTTACACAATGTTTCGTTCCATATAAGCCTGATCCCCGTGACGGTTCAGCACACTGTCTTGTGGAGTAATATTATAGGCATTGGACACACCTCCTAAGGAGTCGGCGATGACGTGCCCTTGATCAAGATTTGAATTCTCTGTAACCGAAACGTTTGCTTTCGATTTGTTGTAACGAACACCTGAGATATGGTAAGTGTCTAAGACATCTTTCAAGTACTCAGGTTCCGTACTTGCACCCATATTGAAGAATAATTGACCGATTTTCTCGTCAATAGACATGCTTGCGATTGAATCCTCAACCCACTTGATGTCTTCAGCATCTAAATTATAGGGTTGTTTCGTTAAGTCAACTTTTGCCATGTAAAATTTTCCCCTTTCAAAATAGGTAACCGCTTACTTTTTCTGGCGTAAACGTTTACAGAAATTTATTAATAAGACCGTTATAACAAGAATTTCAATAAATGGAACCCCTTTTAGAGATATTTTTCACATTTAAATAAATGCAATGCAATTTTTGCAATATTCTAACCTTTTTATAATCTTACGCATGATTTTGCCATTTTTATGGTATAATGATAATTGAAAACAAAGAAAGAGCGAGGTACTAATATGAATATCCGCGAATTAAGTATCAAGCGGGATGCCATCAAATATGTTACCGAGGCAAATACACTTCAAGATGCCTTGGACATCATGCAGGATAATAATTTCCGCTCCTTGCCCATTTTAAGCCAATCAGGGACCATGTACCGCGGAAATGTTTATCGTCAACATATATACAAACGCATTGTGAATGGTGAATCGTTAGATGTGTCCGTTACACATCATTTGAAGAATGCTACGAAATACATCTATACAAACTCTACCCTCTTCCAAACCATCTTTGCGATTAGGGATTTACCTTATATCAGTGTGTTAAATGAAGATCACACCTTCTACGGCATTCTAACCCACCGTGCCTTCGAACGAGGTTTATTTCAAGCGTGGAGTTTAGATGAAGAAGGATTTGTGCTAACCATACAAGCACGTCAAGATGATCATGGGGCAATTGCCGTCATCTCTCGCATCATCGGACGCTTCACCTCAATTAACACCGTCGTCACATCAGTTGATCCCAGAACGAATGTGTCTAACATCATTATTTCACTGAATGGTGACTGTTCACCCGCTTCACTTGAAAAAATCGTCACTAGAATCGAACGAAAAAATTACAAAGTACTGTCGGTAAACAACACCAAGTCAATCGCCCTCAGTTAACCAACACGAAAATAACCTGCCTTTCACGAAACTTATCGCGAAAAGCAGGTTATTTTTTTAGCCTTAATCTTGTAAAAATGGATTTGTTGCCTTTTCAATACCAATCTTAGTTACATCACCATGACCACTTAAGACAAGTGTTTCATCCGGTAAAGTAAACAAATGTTTTTTGATACCAGCTAGCAATGCTTCTAAGTCACCATACTCAAAGTCGGTACGTCCAATAGAACCTTTAAACAAGGTATCCCCCGCAACTACAAAGCCTTCTTCTTCAAAAATATACACTACTGATCCTGGAGAATGACCAGGTACGTGTTCACTTCTAAAATCGAAACCAGCAACTGATTGTTGACCCATATCTGCCCAGTAATGTGTTGTGGTTAATGGTTCATGCGTTTGCTTATCTGTTAACCAGTCAGCTTCTATTTCATGTTGCCATACATCAATGTTGTAACGCTCACGAATATATTCCACAGCCATCACATGGTCAAAATGCGCATGCGTCAATAAAATAGCAACTGGATTTAATTCATTTTCTTCAATGTAACGAGCGATTTCTTCGCCATCATCACCTGGGTCAATGACTAAGGTATCTTTGTTATCTTTTACGATGAAATAGGGATGTTCTTGAATTCTCCCTACAGTTAATTGGTAAATGTTCATGTAGTGATTTCCTCCACTTTGGGGTATTGACTTTTACTAGTCTGGCTTATTGTAGCAATAGTCGAATTCACTTACAAATAATTAGTCTTCCATCATTTTATGAAAATCTAAACGTTTGTCTAAATAATAGAATAATGGTGCAGTAATACCCATAATAAACAATTCACTTAAGAATGTTGTTAAGTAAGTCATCCAGAATGGTAATTGAATAACCCAGAATAATTCTAAGGCAATGATAAAAATCATGACTGAGAATATGATACTAATAATCGCTAGACGTTGTTTCGTATCTTTTGCAAAACGGAATAATTGCTCTGCTACAAGGAATGAGATTAGCGTGTGTAACGTACCAAATACGATATCATATATGCCTAATGACGCTGAGAACATCAAGTTAGATAGGAATACCCCTAACACTACGCCCCATTTGTAATCCTTGTGGAATACAGCAAGATGGTTCAAGCCTTCTGACACACGGAATTGGATAGCACCAAATCCAAATGGTTGCACAAAATACATTAATACAATGTAGATGGCTGTGACCATAGCTGAAGTCACTAATTTCTTCGTTTTCATTAATTTTTTCCTCCTAGTTTTTTTATGTTGGATTTTTCGAACAACAGTTACTAAAATACCGCAATTTTGCAATATTAACAAGAGGCAAGCCCATATTTAATCTTCATATGCAAAAAACACACGTCCGCACCAAGGTACAGTCGTGTGTTTTGTATGCTTATGATTTGTTTTGGAAGGTATTCTGGTCACTTTGGTCAACATGATTGTCGCCATAGATATGTCCAGCTTCCTCAACATAGTCTTGTTTCGATTCCACTTCATCAATAGTAATATTGTCAGAATGCTCATCTTTTACACGAGATTTTCTGATTAAACGTGGATTTACACGTTTAGACCAGAAACCACCATGGATATATTTCACATCGTATGATAGATAAAAGGCCTTAGGGTCAATTTCATCTATTGTCTTAATTAAATACACCTCATTAGCCCGTGGTGTTAAGATGGTTAGTATCAAGCGGTCGCCATCTCGGCCATAACCCACTTGAATAGTCACCCCATAACCACGCTCTCTCAAAGCATTTGCTAAGGTATGGTCATCATTTTGCACATAGACTTCCACCACTGAATAGCCCAATGCCATTTTATTTTCAATCATCATACCAACATAGATACCCACACCAAAACCTAAAGCATAGGCCAATAGATAAATTGGATTTTCCAGATATTTCATTACCATCGATAAACCAAGTGTATAGACAGTGATTTCCATCACTGCAATCACTGGGGCTACATTTCGGTAACCCCGCATGGTCATCAATGTACGAATTGTGTTGAGCATAATGTAGACTAAATTAATAAAAAAGATTTGGAGTAATAGTCCCCAATCCATCACGTCACCCTTTCATGGTCCCTCTTGGATTATTTACTTGAAGAAGGATCTAGTTTTTTCTCGATAAGGCCTAATAACCAATCGGCAAGGATAGACATTAAAGATATTGGAATCACTGCAGCGATAATAATTGAAGTACCTTGAGATGCATTGACCCCACGTTGTAATACATCACCAAGACCACCTGCACCCACAAAGGTACCAATCGTTGAAATACCGATACCTGTAATGAAGGCATTTCTAATCCCCCCCATAATTACGGATAAGGCTAATGGGAATTCAACCTGGAAAATCACTTGCCAAGGTGTCATACCCATCCCTTTACCAACATCAATCATGGTTTCATCCACACTGATCACTCCTGTATAGGTATTACGCAAAATAGGTAAGATGGAATACAAGAAGATGGTAAAGACCACTAAATTTGTACCCAAGCCCATAATCAACATTACCACTGACAAGAGTGCCAAGTTAGGAATTGTTTGGATAATATTGGCCACACCTAAAATGAAGGATGAGGTTTTACGTTTATGGACAATGAAGAAGCCTAGGGGAACTGCCACAATAATGGCAAAAATTACCCCGTAAGTGGTCATCAACAATTGACGTAAAAACTGTTCTAATAAGTACCCACCATTTTGTTGAAAGTAATATACTGTTTGTTCAAATAAATTTAACTGCGTTACATCAACCACTATTCTTCACCCCCCAATCCATTATCTGCTACAGGTTCCATATACGGTTCTGCATCTTCAAAGTAGTTATTTTCTTCTAACCAACGCTCTGCCACTACTTTTGGTTCTAATAAGTATTGGTCACTCGTAAAGTTTAATTCTTGCATTGTTTCGTTTGAAATTTGATTGGCTAATTTTTTGAAAATACCATCTAATTCAGGATATTCTGCTCGAGCCTCATTGGTCGCTACTGCCGCTCCATCATATGGTGGGAACAGTCGTTTATCATCCTCAAGTACGACTAAGTCCTCAGAAATGATACGTCCATCTGTCGAGTAACCTAAGACGACATCTACTTCTCCACTAGAAACAGCAGAATATACTAAACCAATTGTCATCGGGTATAGGTTTGGAAAATCAAAACCATACACTTCTTGAAAGGCTGGATATCCATCTCCTTCACGGTTAATCCAGGTATTATCCACACCTACTTTGACGTCGTCTGCAAGTGCTTCTAAATCAGATACTTTCTCTAAGCCATATTCTTCCGCATCTTCACGGCGTACCATAAAGGCATAAGTGTTTTCAAAACCATAGCCTGGTGTATACCAAGTCATATCAAATTGATTATCAAATTCATCGATAACTGTCTCCAAGGCTAACTCAGGATCAGTTTCAGCTTCCATCCCTAATTCTCCAGTTAAGGAAGTCCCAGTATAGTTAACTGCAGACACATTCGCATCGCCAGTAATCATAGCTTGATGGTTCATGGTAGACGATCCTAAGTTTGGAATAATATTTGTTGGATAGTCAGTATAGTGTTCGACCATACCTGCAACAATGTGCCCCATAATTTGACGTTCAGTTGTTGAACCCGATACGATGGAAATACCGGAATCTGCTGACCCACCTAAACCTGGTAATGAGCAGGCGGATAAGATTAGCGCCGCTAGTATTGACACTACTGCTGTTTTTACATTATTAAGTTTACGCAAGGGATTCAGCTCCTTCCTTTGAAGAGGTTGTCGGTGAAACCCAAGCTTCCACACGGGCCATGATGAAATCAGCTAATACAGCTAGAATAGTTACCGGAATCGTTCCACCTAAGATTAAATCAGGTCTAAACAGGTTCAAGCCATTGAAAATCATATCACCAAGGCCACCACCACCAATATATGAAGCTAGGGTTGTCCAAGCAATCACATATACCGTTGATAAACGAATACCCGCCATAATAACCGGTACCGCTAACGGTAATTGTACTTGTCGAATAATTTGACTACGGGTTAACCCCATTCCCTTCGCTGCATCAAGTAAATCTGGATTTACCTTAGACATACCAAGATAGGTATTTCTTAAAATTGGCAGCAAGGAATAAATAAATAGCGCTACAATTGCAGGCAATTTTCCTACACCTAGAATAGGTATCATTAAAGCTAACAAGGCTAGTGTAGGAATGGTTTGTAAAACTGATACGATACCAATCACTACGTTGGCTACCTTAGGCACTTGAGACAGTAAAATACCTAGTGGTACGGCTACGATAATCCCAAGGCCTAATGAGATGGCTGACATGTAAATATGTTCCCATAATAATCGAAGCAGTTCGCTACCTTGTGTTGCAAAGAACTCTTGCATTACAAATCAGCTCCTTCGCTTGTGGCGTTAATGGTTGTAGGTTCATTGGATAGGACAGGCTCATCTGTTAAATTTTCAATGTCTTCTTCATCTCCCCAAATGGAGTTGTAAACAAGATTCACTAGGGCTGAACGTGTCACCAATCCAGTTAAGCGACCATCCTTATCAACAACTGGCATGTTGGGAATACGTCCCTTCAAAATACGTGTTGCTGTATCTTGTACCAAAGCATCTTCTTGCACTGGACGAATCTTGGTGTGCATGACATCTGCAACAGAAAGATTTGAATGGGCAGACCGAGAGGCGACATCATTCAAGGTTAACAAACCTTTTAAATGGTGATCATCATCAATAACAAATAATGAATCGACACGGTGATCACGCATAACACCGATTGCTCTAGCAAGGGACATTCCCATGGTTGCTGTTAGAGGACTAGTAATCATGATTTCTTTCACAGTGATAAACTCAGTTTGTGCTTGCATTAAACGTTCTTCCCCTAAGAAACCGCGTACGTGCTCATTTGCAGGGTTACGTAAAATTTCATCTGGCGTATCATATTGAATTAATTCACCTTCATGCCATACTGCAATTCGGTCTGAAAGATTTAAAGCTTCGTCCATATCGTGCGTTACGAAGACGAAAGTTGAACCAAATTCAACTTGTAATTCTTTTACTAGTTCTTGTAGTGCTTCTCGAGTAATTGGGTCTAAGGCACCAAAAGGCTCATCCATTAACACAATTTTTGGATTAGCTGCTAATGCACGAATAACCCCAATACGTTGTTGTTGTCCACCAGATAATTCACTTGGATAACGATCTAGATACTCTAATGGTAGTTCTACACGTTCCATTAAACGTTCTGCAATTGCTCTATTTTTCTTTTCGTCCCATTTTAATAATCTTGGCACGGTCACGATGTTATCGTATACGGTCATATGTGGCATTAAACCTGTTTGTTGAATTACATATCCAATACCGCGACGTAATTTTACTGGATCAATAGCCGTCGTTGGCTCACCATCAATTAAAATTTGTCCACTCGATGGATCATGCATTCTGTTAATCATTCTTAATGCTGTTGTTTTACCAGAACCTGAAGTTCCGATGAAACATACAAATTCACCATCATCAATTGTCAGCGTGGCATCCTTTACGGCAGTCGTGCCGCCTGGATAAACCTTCTCAACATTCTTGAATTCAATCATTCATTAGTCCTCCTAATTTTTCGTTTGTGAAAAAATACCCTTTTAACCTTATCAAAATTTGAGCAAATGCCCAAATATATAGCGGTAATTCAAGTCAAAAAAGCCGACAAATCGCTCTTTTAATCACTTAACCTTTGATGTATCAAGGTATAAATTATAAGGGATTGACGGCTTTTTTCACAAATAAAATAAACTTTTCGGAATAATACAATAATTGTATTATTTTTAGTGAGGAATCTAATTTCCACTAAAGAATTAAAGTGCTTCAATAATGACAGTAGCGGTTGCATAATGCGCTGTATGGCTGATGGTCAAATGAACTTGATCTGTAAGTTTACTTGATCGAATGTAAGGTTTCCCTTGGTCATCATTTGCCACCTCAATATCATGAAAATGTAAGTGGCTAGAGATACCTGTTCCATAAGCTTTCGAAAAAGCTTCCTTAGCTGCCCAACGACCAGCCACATACTCATACCACCTTACATCATTTGAAAACGTCTCATAGACGCTTAATTCATCTGCAGTTAATACTTTGCTGACAAAGCGAGGATTACGCTCAACAGCTTGCTTAATACGCCCAATTTCTACAATATCGGACCCTAAACCAATTATCATACCTATACTTCCTCTTCATTTTCTACCTACCTAGATGGCATCTACTGCTTCCAAGTTGTTTTTCTTATTTTAGCCTATTTCATATAGGCCTGAAAGGTTTTCTTTATAAGAAAAAACCAGCTAAGTCTCAAGGATGATCCCCGAAACTTATCTGGTTTGTTCTATTGATAACTATCTAATTTTAAATTCTGCTGACTTACCCTTAGATGGTTTTCCGCCGCCTTGGCCACCTGATTTTTTACGATCATAGCTGTTACGGTTTTTATCTTTGTTGTTACCTTTGTAGCCACCTTTACGGTCACCACCACCTGAACGTTCGCCGCCGCTACGGTTACCATTGCGGTTACCTGAACGGTTACGGTTGTAGTTACGTTTTTGGCCGTTTCCACCACGGTTAGGTAATGGACGTTCTGGTGTGATTTCAACTTTAACATCAGAAGGATCTTTCACTAATGAACGAATCAAAGCGATAGCGATTTGATCTTCAGTATAGTGTTCTGATAAGTAGTTCACAGCAGCTTGGTATTTATCAGTGTCATCAACATCAGTAAGTTCTTTTACTTGTTCAACAACGTTTGATAATTGACCACGGAATGCTTCTTGTGGCGTAGGTGGACGTAGGGCAGTGATTGGTTTCTTGGTTAAGTTTTCAATCGTACGTAGGTAAGACATTTCATTACCCGTTACGAAAGTAACTGACATACCTTCTTTACCAGCACGACCTGTACGACCAATACGGTGAACGTATGATTCTGGGTCTTGTGGAATATCGAAGTTGTAAACATGTGTTACGCCGGTGATGTCTAATCCACGGGCTGCAACGTCTGTTGCGACTAAGATATCTAATTTACCATTTTTGAAGTTACGTAAAACGCCTAAACGTTTTTCTTGACTCAAGTCACCGTGAATACCTTCAGCAGAGTAACCACGTTCGATTAAACCACGTGCTACTTCGTCAACACGACGTTTTGTACGTGCAAAGACGATTGATAGATCTGGATTTTGAACATCTATAAATTGTGTTAATAAATCGAATTTTTCATAATCTTTACAACGAGTGTAGTATTGATCGATTAAGTCAGCAGTCATCTCTTTTGCTTCAACGTGAACACTAACTGGGTTCTTCATGAAGTGGTCAGCAATACGTTTAATTTCTTTAGGTACTGTTGCTGAGAATAATAATGTTTGACGTTCAGTTGGTAATTCACGAATAATTGATTCAATATCTTCGATGAATCCCATTTTTAACATTTCATCTGCTTCATCTAAAACCAATGTTTCCACATTGTTTAATTTTAGAATACCACGTTTGATTAGTCTAAGATACGACCTGGTGTACCGATTACAACTGGTGGGTTTTTCTTCAATAACTTGATTTGACCACCGATTGATGCACCACCGTAAACAGTAGTTGTGTGCACGCCTTTGAATTTACCTAAACGGTATAATTCTTCACCTGTTTGAACAGCTAACTCACGTGTTGGTTCAATAATCAAGGCTTGTACACTAGTATTGTCATTGATTTTTTCTAACAAAGGCAAACCAAAGGCTGCTGTTTTACCAGTACCTGTTTGCGCTTGTCCAAAGATATCTTGCCCCTCAAGTGCCATCGGAATTGTTTGTGCTTGGATGGGTGTTGCTTCCTCAAAACCCATTTCTTCGACTGCGCGAAGCACTGGCTTTGATAGATTCATTTCATTAAATTTCATCTAGTCTCTCCTTTTTCTACTTGAGTGAACTATTTATCTGTGAAAAATTTTCTCACATAACAAAAATAGTCGAGTATGCCAAATGCACCAGGCTCGACTATTTCTCATTTGATATTTATTACGTTGGTAGTAGACATTTCTACTACTCCTCTAAACATACTCAAGCTAGTACAATATAGCATAGATACTTCAAATGCACAAATGAAATCACCTTGAAATTCAAGACTTTTCATAACTTTGTGAATGTTAACCTATAAATGAAGCCGTCATCATTCTTGTTCTGATGATACTCTTAACGCTTCCACAACTTCGATTAATCCCATCCCATTACTTGCCTTAATTAAAATTTTATCTTCCGGTTCTAGAATGGCTTTGACCTGTTCAATCAAGGCATCCTTATCCGTTTCGATATGCGTAATGTTACTTGGATCAACACCTTTTTGTACTAAAGCATCCATCAACGGACGAATACGTGGGCCGAATAGGAAAATATGTTTAAAAATATTCAACCCAATCACTGTCGCAATTTCCCCATGTAATTCATCGGAGAATGTACCCAGTTCCAACATATCCCCTAAAATGAGAATTTTCTGTGCGCTACCTTTAGTAGGAATCGCTGAGAAATTACGGATAACAGCTTCATTGCAGAAGGACTGGCATTGTAAGTATCGTTCAAGATTTGGGTATCTAAAATACCACGTTCCCAAGCTCCACGATTAGCCGTCATTGAGAAATCAGCTAAATTAGCACGTACTTGTTCCATTGATAAACCTAAACTATAGGCAATAGCAAGTGCTGATAAGGCATTTTGTACATTGTAACCACCTGATAAAGGAATTTCCATTTTTAATTCAGGGGATAAATTCGTAAATAAAGTCGAACGGAATTGATCCATCGTTACATCAAAGGCGAAGATATCTTGTTGATCATCTAAACCAATCGTTAACGTCGATTGTGGCATATCTTGTGGCATTTGATTGACGATTAACGTTTCATCGCCAGGATAAATGAAGGTGCCCTCTTCTTTCAAGCCATCCAAAATTTCTAATTTGGCCTTGGCGATATTGGCACGCGAGCCCAAGAATTCAATATGATTTTCACCAATCATGGTAATGACAGCCACATCCGGTTTGGCCAATTTACTTAGGAAGGAAATCTCACCCGCAGCTGACATGCCCATCTCAAGTACGATAACATCTGTATCTTCAGGCATATCCAAAATTGTTTTAGGTAACCCAATGTCATTATTGTAGTTGCCATTTGTTTTGTGTACCTTTAGCGCTGTTGATAGAACAGCCGCCGTCATATCTTTGGTAGTTGTTTTACCAGAAGAACCCGTAATACCTACGACTTTTGGATCAATCCATGCTAAATATGCGGCTGCAAATTTTTGCATGGCAACCAGGGTATCTTCAACTAGGATGATAGGAAAACCAACAGGTGCTTGTTCAGCTGTATTAGACCATAATGCTGCAACAGCACCATTTTCAATGGCTTTGTCAATGTAGCTGTGACCATCAGTTTCGCCTTTTAAGGGCACGAACAAACTGCCTGGTGTCACTAAACGGGAATCAAATTCCACGGAAGTGATCTCTTCAAATCTGGCCGCTGATGTAAAATCAATGGCCCCAACGGCTTTTACGATATCTTTAATTTGTGTGGGTTTCATAACTACCTCTCTAACTATGAACTTGCGCTAAATGCAGCGGCTACGAGTGCCAACAGCATAGGGATTGGTTCATCTTAGCGTTCTATAGCTTCTGTTTGTGTCTGAGTTACGCTTGCATCGATTATTTTGATAGCTCGCTTTTATAATTCAAATGCTTTTTGAATACTTTGTTTCTTATTATATCTGTTCAAGGCTAATTGAATCAATTCTTCAATCAATTCGTCAAAGCCTTTGCCTGATGCTTCCCATAACGATGGGTACATTGAGAATTGTGTAAATCCTGGTAAAGTATTCACTTCATTGATATAAATGTCCCCGTCTTTGGTTAAGAAGAAGTCAGCACGTGACAAGCCTGAGCCGTCCAATACAAGATAGGCTTCCTTAGCATAAGCCTGTAATTTAGCTACAGTTTCATCATCGATTTTGGCAGGGATAATCATTTCTGTGGTGTTATTGATATATTTTTCATCGTAATCATAGAAACCTTGTTCCTTACCTAGTTCACCTGGCACTGAAACGAAAACTTCTTCATTTCCTAGAACAGCTAACTCAACTTCACGTGGATTTTCAACGCTAGCTTCTACCAAGACGCGACGGTCAAACCGGAAGGCAAGTGCTAATGCTGCTTTTAATTCAGCAGCATCTGTTGCTTGAGAAATCCCTACACTTGATCCCATGTTTGCTGGTTTAACGAATACTGGATAAGTTAGGCTCTCTGTTACTTTTGCAACAGCAGCATCTGCATCATTCTCCCATTCAAAAGCATTTAACGTTGTGAATGGTACTTGTGGTAAGCCAACTTGATTAAATAAGTGTTTTGAGACAATCTTGTCCATACCCGCTGCCGAAGCAAGTACACCTGCTCCTACATAGGCAACATTTAAGGTTTCAAATAAACCTTGGATCGTACCATCTTCACCGTTAGGTCCGTGAAGCGCTGGGAAAATCACTTGATCCTTGTCCTCGTTTAGGATATCTGTTGGTACAACAGCATGGCCATTTTCAGCTTGATTAAAACGTAGGTTGATATCAGCTGCCGGCTTTTCGCTCAAGTTTGGTCCTGCAAACCAGTGACCATTTATATCGATGTAAACTGGTGTAACTGTATGTACATCATATTGAATATGTTGGATAATCGAAGTTGCGGTTAAGACTGAGATGTCATGTTCCGCACTCTTGCCGCCGTATAATACGATAATTTCCATTGATAAATGCCTCCATTATTAAATTGAATATTTTTGACCTGGATTATGCTTCAAAATTCCAGCTTGCTTCTTTTATGTCATAGATTAGTGTACCAAATAATGGTTGTTTTGCCTTGTCGGCTTCCACAAAACGTGGATTGTCTTCTGCTAAATAAACATGGAAGACGCGTTGATTCGGTCCCATATCAGCCCGTCCCTCAAACGTAATCGCTATACCATCATGACTTAACCGCGCTAAGTGACTCAAGATTGGTTTACTTGGAATCGACACTGGTTTACTTGGTGACGTTACGGTCTTCTTGCGAAAAACGAATAACGGCTTTTGTTCCTTCAAGTCTTCTGCCACCCGTTCGGCTAAAACATAGCCCAATTGTTTGGAAAAATCATGAATATCACGGTAATACATTTTGGTCGTTGGAAATGAATTCGGATAGGTCGACCCAAAAAATGTATAGCGATTTCCTAATTTATAAAAGGTTGGTTGATTTAAAGGTGAATCTGTATGGCCTAGAAATAATAATTCTGCAATTTCTTGGTCGGATAACTGTTGGAAAAGTGACTCATATTTAAAGTCAATCCATTTCGTCTTCGCCTGTTTGCTACCTTCTTGGGATTCGATAAAGTCTTTGACCTCTTCTGTACCACTAACAATATGAAAACGAGAAAATTCATCAAAGCGTCCCAAATTTTTAGGATTCTTGATTAGTAACAAGTGATTTGGTAATGTTGTTACTGCAGTCGTAAAATATTTCAAGCCCACCCCTAAAGACTGAACTTGGTTAGAGATTGGGTTTGTAAAAATGTAAATATAATCATTTGTCACAGATGTGCACCTCTTATTCCAAATTATATTTTAACAAATTACATATCAAAACACTATCATTCATCTGGTAAAAGCTTTAAAATACCAATGACTCATAGGAAAATCTATAAGGAGGTTCTTACATGCATTTACTTGCATCTCCATTGCAAAAACAATTTTACACTTATTTACCCAAATCACCAATATATAAAACATATTCCGTGGCTGATTTACCCGTTGCCTACCATAATTTAGTCAATCACCAAAACGGTGGCTATACTTCCAAGAGTTATGTACCAACCAATACCCCCACTGAAGATGCTTTAAATGCGGTCTATATTCCCTATATCGCGGGTATGTTTGAACAACAAATTACCGCCGACTACCATATCCCGAGCATTACGCGACAAGAAGATTTCAAACATCGGATGCATGTACCAGATACAGGCATCATCTTCTATGAAGACCAGGATCGACTAGCCTATATGGATTATACACATGCCCCTAGCGGTAACCAACCATCTGTTGTGTATATGAATGTTGGTTTAGGGCAACAAATTACACTAGCGGAAACTTTTGATGATTTCATCGCCATGTTTGAAGACCGTTACCTAGGTAATCCTGCGCCAACCTTAATTTCTTATCACCGCATCAATGCCGCCATCTTACGTGAATCATCCTATGAAAATATCAATTATTTAATTGATACATACGGTTTATTCTTAAGCAAAGAATGGCAAAACGACTGGCGACAATTAATAGCGCATTATCTGGACAAACCCTTTCACCAGTTCCAAGAAAGCATCCTGGCATATAGCCAAACACACGAACTCCTATTATAGGGATAGGATGAGAGCAATAGCGGTCAGCCCTCAACTGGTGGAAGGTGAATGAAGGTGATGACGCTAGTCATCGACTAGTTCATCTGAAGCAGGCAGAGGGTTGCTATTGCGAACTCGACTACAGGATGAAAGCGCGGGCGTTTAGACAGGTAGCACTGGAGGGAATATGCAGTAGCAAGTGCAACTTGCTGCAAATATTTCCGAAGTGGAGACCTGTCTGCCCAAGCGAACTCGACTAAACAGGATGAGAGGACCGACGCTCAGAAAGGCACCGGTGGAAGATTAGGGCAGACGGTGACGCTAGTCATCGGCAATCTAATCTGAAGCGCAGGCCTTTCTGAAGGTCCGAACTCAACTTTATAGGATGTGAGCAATAGCGGTCAGCCCTCAACTGGTGTAAGGTGAATGAAGGTGATGACGCTAGTCATCGACTAGTTCATCTGAAGCAGGCAGAGGGTTGCTATTGCGAACTCGACTATAGGATGTGAGCGCCTTTCTGGAGGTTGGAAATCATCATTACAGAATGTGAATAAAAGCGGTTGGAACCTTTAGTCCCAACCGCTTTTGCTGTATTGTGAACGAGCTCATTATAGAATAATTTGAGATACTAGAAAATAATGCGAAATTTTATAGTATAAAATTTCATACTATAAATAAATGACCAATATTATTAAATGACAGCTCGTTCTTTATAAATCATAAAATCTATCAACTATGGGAAAATATATTATAAAAAAAGAACATATTTTACAGAACCGCTATTTATTCTTGATAAAAACGCCAAAAATTATAGAATGACAGTCCCATTCTAGAATCGCAGTTTTTTTAACTAGTATAGGACAACTATCCCTCGGTAATGCTCTTGTGTTTTTTCTCCTTTTTTATTTGCGGTCTAATCGACACAGGTTTTCCGAGCGATTTAAGATTGAGTACTCAATCGACTAGAGTATAAAAATAGCCCGCTTCGACCAAAATCGAAGTAGGCTATTTACTTTATTTAAAATATCCTTGCATCTCTGGACTTGCATCTTCAAATGCAACTGTTTCTACTAGTGTTCCTTGTACAATTCGGCGTTGTGTTAAATCAGCCGTACATGTTTGTAGGGTAATAATAGGATCCCCTTCAACCTCTTGAGAAATATATTGGACTTGATCTGGATTCACGTCTTCAACGAAGAATGCATCGTACACATATATATTTTCTAAGTCGGTTAAGTATATTTTATCCCCAACCGAAACTGAATCTGTAATATTATTGAGCAAAATGTCTGTCCCATAACCGATATGGTGACTGGCCAAAGTATAATTCCCTTGCCCCATAACTTGATCAGGGTACATGGTGCCGGCTCCAGAAACTAAGGCCGCGTCTGACATTCCTTTGATAACTGTTGTTTTCAAATTAGCTGTTGGAATTGCTACTGCACCCAAGACTTCTAACCCGGCTTTTCCCGATTTAATATCTTGACGGATTTCATTGACCTCTGCTGCAGAAACATTCCGCACTTCATTAAAATCAAACTGGCCACTTGATGTATCTTCCTCGTTTGCTTGAATTTCCTCTGCGGTAAATTTCTCAATCGCAACATCATTCTGATTGAAATACACTTGTAGTAAAGGTCGCAATTGCAAACCAACCAAGCCTATCCCTAGAACGATTAACGCAAGACCTACAATTCTACGCCATCCCCATTTTTTCAATATTTCCGACACCTCTTCGACTTTATCTTTGTCTCTATTATGGCATAACTCATTTGACAGAGCTATGAAAAATTCGTTTCAAAAAATGTATTCACAGGACTAATTTTGATTTGTACCCATATTTTCCACAAGGATGTGAAAAAGCTGTGCTTATATATCAAGTTTTCAACCGTTTTTACAATAGTTACCCACAAACTGTGTATAACTATCTGGATTTGTGCACAAGTTTTTCCTTATTTATCCCCAGTTATACACATACTTATCCCCAATTGTGTATTTCCCCACAGAAATATATACGTTTTACCCAAAATCATGGGATATTTGTGTATATTTCTGAAATTTCGGGCTTTAACCGCCGACACTTATACACACGCTATCCCAAAATGGTTCGCCAAATAAAAAAAACGACACACAAGTTTACACTTGAGTGCCGCTTTTGTTCACATTCTGTTAAGTCGAGTTCGGAATAGTTCACATCATGAAGTTGAGTTCGATTGGGCAGACAGGTCTCCACTTCAGAGATATTTGCAGCGAGTTTCACTCGCCACTGCATATCTCTTCCAGCGCTACCTATCTGAACGCCCGCGCTCACATCCTAGATTATGTATTCACCGATTCTATTCCAGTTTTTGTCATGCAAGATAATTCGTGCAGGGACACCAACTGCTGTGGCATATGGTGGCACATCATGGATGACAACCGCATTGGCGCCTACTTTGGCATGGTGACCGACTGTCACATTACCCAGAATAGTTGCATTGGCACCAATTTCAGCGTCATGTTTAATGGTTGGATGACGTTTCGCACCCTTGTCGTTACCCGTACCACCAAGTGTTACGCCGTGGTAGAGCTTTACACGATCGCCAACAATAGCTGTTTCGCCAATTACAATACCCATGCCATGGTCAATAAAGACATTTTCACCGATTTGTGCACCAGGATGAATTTCAATACCTGTTTCCTTGCGCGTTGCTTCAGCTTCTAAACGAGCTTCGTAGTATTGCTCTTGCAAGTACAAGTCGTGTGCCGCTTTGTGGCGAATAATTGCCTGGAAGCCAGGGTAAAGAAAGACTTCTTCTACTGAATGCGGTGCAGGATCGTGGTCATAAATATATTGGGCTAGATCTCGATGTTCTTCGTTCAGTTTCTTACTTAGCACTTCCGTCACCGAAGAATCCAGTTGATAGGTAACGTTCACCTGAATCTGGGAATACAGTTACGACAACTTTACCTTTACCTAATTCTTTTGCTAAACGAGTAGCAGCAACATAGTTTGCACCAGATGAAATACCAGCGAAGATACCTTGTGTTTTCGCTACTTCAATCGCTGCATTAATCGCATCGTCGTTAGAAATTGTTACGACTTTGTCTAATACATTTTGGTCTAATACGTCAGGAATAAAGTTTGCACCAATACCTTGAATTTTGTGAGAACCTGCTTTACCTTCTGATAATAAAGGAGAGTCAGTAGGTTCGCCACCCCAGACAACAGTTTCAGCGTTCGCTTCTTTTAAGACGTGACCTACACCCGAAACAGTACCACCAGTACCGATACCAGCAACGAAACCGTCAACGTTTGGTAAGTCTGCAAGAATTTCTTTGGCTGTCGTTTCTTCATGAGCAGTGATGTTAGCAGCGTTTGTAAATTGTCCAAAGACTACTCCACCACGTTCTTCAGCGATTTGTTTAGCAGTATCACCAGCTAATTTCATACCACCAGCTTTATCTGTTAAAACAAGTTCAGCACCGTAAGCCGCAATCAATTGACGACGTTCAATACTCATTGATTCAGGCATAACGATAACAATGTTTAAGCCTAAAGCTGCACCAACCATCGCTAAACCAACACCAGTGTTACCTGAAGTAGATTCAACAATTGTACCGCCTTTTTCAATTTTGCCAGAATTTAATAAATCTTGAACGATATATTTTACTGGACGGTCCTTGATAGAACCAGATGGGTTATTCTTTTCTAATTTGACATAGATGTCTGCAGAATCTTCATCTAAACCATTAATCTTTACTAGGGGTGTGTAACCAATTGCATCTACAATATTTTCAAATAACATAATATCCCTCCAAGAATTCTTATCACTTATATTTGCTGTTACTCGAATGTTACCCTTTTCAAAAAGCTTGGTCAATCACTTTGCTCAACCTAGCATAATCGATTTTCGAAGTGCCTTGATATCCACTAACTATCACCTTGAAACTTGTAGGCCAAACTAACAAGTGTATAATACAAGTACTACATCAACGGAGGTTACATATGGACATTAGATACGCACAACCCCAAGATATTGACGATATTTTACATTTATTAGGCCAAGTAAATCTGATTCACCATCTCGGCCGGCCAGATATCTTTAAGAAGGCAACCAAATATACCCGCGACCAACTCGAAAAACTCATAAAAGACGAGCGGCGACCTATTCTAGTAGCCGTTGAAAACAATCATGTACTTGGCTACATGTTCGGTATCTTCGAAATTACCCATGGTGACAACATTTTAATCGATGACAAAACCCTATATATCGACGATATCTGTGTCGACGAAAACGCCCGTGGCCAACACGTAGGCCAAACCCTATATGAAGCCACCAAAAATTTTGCCCGCGAACACGGCTGCCGTCGCATCACACTAAACGTCTGGTCCTTTAACGATAGCGCAAAATTATTTTATGAAAAGATGGGCATGCACCCCTTAAAAACCACTCTCGAAGATGTGTTATAATGCTAATCAAAAAATCGCTTGGACCTAGTGGCCAAGCGATTTTTCCTTTACATCATCTTTTATTCGGCAACTGCTACAGCTTCAATTTCCACTAAAGCCCCTTTAGGAATTGCTGCAACTTCAAATGCTGCGCGCGCAGGCGTCACACCAGTGAAGAATTCAGCATATACTTCGTTCATCGCAGCAAAGTCATCAATATTATCCAACAATACAGTTGTTTTCACAACATTCGATAAATCCAAACCAGCTTCTTGTAAAATTGCTTGGATATTGGTTAATGATTGACGTGTTTGGCTTTGAATATCAGTACCCGCAAATTCACCCGTAGCTGGATCAATTGGTAATTGACCTGATACGTATACTGTACCATTGGCTTTTACGGCTTGTGAGTATGGCCCTAGGGCTGCGGGTGCGTTAGTTGTTGCGATTGCTTCTTTTGTCATGTGGCATCTCCTCTAATCTAACCTTAATCTCTCTTCTATTATGTAACAAATTGATTTAATTGTCGAGGGTAAATTAGTGATTGGTTATTTTCATATCGTGCGGATTTTATTTCAATTTTTAGTTTCCTTTTACGGTGATTTTGGCTACTTTTTGATGAAATAGTAGCCCTTTTTTCTAATTGTGGAACTATTGTTAACAATAGTTTCCACAATTGACATTGGGGTGTTTTATTTTGCTAAATAGTTTCGCATTTTCGCTTATATGCATTTCAATACATACAATCGTCATGAATTACGGGTGAAAATCCTACGCATAACAAAAAAAGACCCATCGCCGGAGCAATGGGTCTTTTTAATTGGTTGAAGCTTATGCTTCTGGATCTGCGTTTGAGTCTTTGAAACCGTATTTTTTGTTGAAACGGTCCACACGACCATCGGCTTGTGTGAATTTTTGACGTCCAGTGTAGAATGGATGTGAGTCAGATGAAGTTTCAACACGGATCAATGGGTAAGTGTTACCATCTTCCCATTCAACTGTTTCGTTTGAAGAAACTGTTGAACCTGATAAGAATTTGAAACCTGTACTAGTATCCATAAATACTACTGGATGATAATCTGGATGAATATCTTGTTTCATAAGTTTGTACTCTCCTTTTCGCCCTGAACTTCCTCAGCCCAGAGATTATTTTTAACATAACACGAGTAGTCTATCACAATGAGCTATCACTTTCAAGTATATTTTTAACTTTTACGTTTATTTTTATCCTTGTTTAGGAAGGCATCCAAGCGGTCGACAAACTGTTCATTGTTTTCTGTTTTTTTCATTTCTTTTAGCATTTCATTGGTATATACCAACATGTCGCCCTTCATGGTTTGACGTAACTTCCATAGAACTTTCAAGGTTGGTTCATCCAGCAATAATTCTTCACGACGTGTGGAAGAACGACGAATATCGATGGCAGGAAAGACGCGACTTTCTGCTAAATCTCGGTTTAAATGAATTTCCGCATTCCCCGTTCCCTTGAATTCTTCATAAATCATATCGTCCATGCGGGACCCAGTGTCAACAAGTGCCGTTGCTAAAATAGTTAGGCTACCCCCATCTTCAATGTTTCGGGCAGAACCGAAAAATTTCTTAGGTTTGTAAAAAGCTGCTGGGTCAATCCCACCTGACAATGTCCGGCCACTTGGTTTTTCGACCAAGTTGTAAGCACGCGCTAGTCTGGTGATGGAGTCCATTAAAATCACAACATCACGTTTGTCTTCGACTAAACGACGTGCGCGTTCTAATACCAGTTCGGCCACACGTACATGATTTTCTGGCCGTTGATCAAAGGTCGAAGATACTACCTCGCCTTTAATTGAGCGTTCAATATCGGTTACTTCTTCCGGACGTTCATCAATTAAAAGCATAATTAATTCAACCTCTGGATGATTTGTGGTAATCCCATTGGCAATTTCTTTCATTAAAATCGTTTTACCTGCCTTAGGAGGTGCCACGATTAAGCCACGTTGACCAAAGCCAACAGGTGAAATCAAATCAATCATACGCGCTGACAAGCGTCCTGGTGTTGATTCTAACTTTAACTGACGGTCTGGATAAATTGGTGTAAGTGCTGGGAAATGCGCACGTTCTTTGGCTTCGTCTGGATCTTTACCGTTGACAGCATATACATGCATCAAACCAAGATAACGTTCGCTCGCTTTTGGTGGTCGTGCTGTTCCTGAAATAAGATCACCGTTCCGTAAACCAAAACGACGAATTTGTGAGTTAGAAATATAGATATCTTCTTGACTCGCAGAATAGTTAATTGGACGTAAGAAACCAAAATCGGTGCCCGTAATATCTAATATCCCTTCAACGTTCATAAATCCTTGACTTACTTCCTGCGCACGCAAGACAGCCATGATTAATTCACGTTTGTTCATTTGACTGTAGTAAGGAATCTTATATGTTTTGGCATATTCGTAGATGTCCTTCAGTGTCATTGCCTGAAGATGATTCAATCTTAATGTTTCGGCTTCTTTTTGTTCTTCAATTTCATTTGTTGACATAATAGAACCTTCATTTCTATGGGAATATGGCGACATCATAAAAGAAATTATCATGTGCCTGGGGAAAAGCTTGGTCGATGGCGTATGCCTTTTAGCATGTGCATTTGTAAGCCAAAAACACATTTTGCCCTAAAAATAGGAAAAGTCCCTATGTAGCTATAGGGACTCAGGTTTTCCAATTACTTTGGAAATGATAATTAGTCTAGGGCAGAGTAGTCAAAATGAACTAACTCGATGTCTGCTCCGACTGCTGCTAATTTTTTATCGATATGATCATAACCACGTAAGATATTACCTGCACCAAATAATTCTGTTTCGCCTTCAGCCATTAAAGCTGCAATCACTAGACTAGCACCTGCACGTAAGTCAGAAGCAGTCACTGTTGCACCTGTAAAGGCATTTGGACCTGTATATGAAATTTGATCATTTTGAACAGAGATATTTGCGCCCATACGTGCTAATTCTGGTACATGTTTCACACGTTTTGGATAGATCGTATCTAAGATTTTCCCTGAACCTGTTGCTGTTAATAACAGAGGTGTCATTGGTTGTTGTAAGTCTGTTGCGAATCCTGGGTATGGCGCTGTTGTAATGTCGACAGCTTTTAGTTGACCATTTGTTGGATGAACGTAGATGGCATCATCAGTGATGTCCATCTTCACACCCATTTCACGTAATTTCGCTAAGAAACTTTCGATATGTTCAGCAATCACATTCTTAATTGTGACACCATCACCTAATGTAGCAGCAGCGGCAATATAAGTACCCGCTTCGATACGGTCAGGAATTTGTTGATGAGATGTACCGTGCATTTCAGCTACACCTTCAACTCGAATAGTTGAAGTACCTACACCCTTGATTTTGGCACCCATTTTATTTAAGAGCATGGCAATACCAATGATTTCTGGTTCGCGTGCCGCATTTTCAATAATTGTTGTACCTTGTGCACGAGATGCAGCTAACATAATGTTGATTGTAGCACCAACGCTGACAGCATCTAGGTAGATTTCAGCACCTACTAGACCCTTGCCATCTGTTGTTAAATGCATGGCACCAAGTTCGTTCGTTACTGTCGCACCTAAGGCTTCAAAACCTTTCAAGTGTAAATCCATTGGACGTGGTCCTAAATTACAACCACCTGGTAAACCTACGACACCTTCGCCGTACTTACCTAATAAGGCACCCATAAAGTAGTATGACGCACGTAAACTTTGAATTTTACCGTTTGGCATTGGGATATTTTCCATATGCGTTGGATCGATTCGGATGACATTTTCACTGAATTCTACGTCTACATTAAAGTCTTTAAGAATTTCAATTAAAGCAAATACGTCATCAATTTCTGGTACACCTTCAATTACAACAGGTGAATCTGCCATAATTGCTGCGGGAATTAAGGCAACCGCACTGTTCTTAGCTCCGGAAACCGTAATTTCTCCCTTTAAAGGATTACCACCCTTGATGATAAACTTTTCCATTAAAAAACTCCTCACTCATCATTTTTGTTTTTTGTTTTCTTTCAATTTTAGTCTTTCACAGATTGTTATCTATAAGATAAAGGACAAGTATGTCCTAACGATTAGCCCACTTGTCCCAATTAGCGTAATAATGCATGGTTGATTATACCTAATTCTAGGTCATATAACTAGCATAGTCGCCAATTTTAATGGATTTTTTAACTTCTGTGTTATTTTCTTTGCAAAAAATACAGACAGTCAACTAACCTTTGTCCGTCTATTATAACCTATAAGGGGCTAAATGTTCATTTTTAGCTATCAAAATTGACCGCATTTACTCATTTAAGTGATTTTTAGTAAAATTTCAATACAAAAAAAGAGCAATAACCCAAAGGCTATTGCTCAACATGTATATAGAACAAGTTATTCGCTCTAAAGAGTGAATTATGCTTTGTTGCTTGAACCAAACATACGTAAAGTTTGACGAGCAGTTTCAACGATAGCAGCTTTACCGGGTGCTAACACTTTACGTGGGTCGTAAACTTTATCGTCGTTGTTTAAGTTTTCACGAACAGCAGCAGTGAAAACAATTTGTAATTCAGTGTTCACGTTGATTTTAGCGTGGCCACGTTCGATTGCTTTCTTAACTTGCGCTTCAGGAATACCAGAACCACCGTGTAATACTAATGGTACGTTAGTGTATTCAGAAATTTCTTTCATTTCATCGAAACCTAAAACAGGTTCACCAGAGTAAGGACCGTGAACTGAACCTAATGCAGCTGCTAAAGCATCTACGCCAGCTTCGTCAACGATACGTTTACATTCTTCTTTATCTGCGTAGTTGATTCCAGCAGTAACGCCATCTTCAGTACCACCAACAGTACCAACTTCACCTTCAACAGAAACACCGCGTTCGTGAGCGTATTCTACAACTTGTTTAGTCATAGCTACGTTGTCATCGATTGGGTGGTGAGAACCGTCGATCATAACTGAAGTATATCCAGCATCAATTGCACGTTTAGCAGATTCAAAAGATGAACCATGGTCTAAATGCAAAGCAACTGGTACAGTAATATTCATGTTTTCAACTAAAGCTTTTACCATAGCGGCTACAACTTCTGGGCCACCCATGTATTTGCCGGCACCTTCAGAAACACCTAAGATTACTGGTGAGTTTTCTGCTTGTGCTGCTTCTAATACAGCTTGAGTCCATTCCAAGTTGTTAATATTTAATTGTGCTACTGCGTATTTACCGTCTTTTGCTTTTGTAAGCATGTCGACCATATTTTCTAATGGCATAAATAGATCCCCCTGATTTTTAATTTTGATGTGCTCGTGCTTATTGTAACCCTTATCAATTGCATTTTACAAGAGTTTTGACTCATAAAAAATTAAATATTAATTGATGCCATAAAATAACCATTCGCAAACGCATACATCGTTTTTATTATTCTGTTCATACAATTTTTGCAATAATAATCCTAATCGTTTATAGGCTTTTTTGACTGAAAATAATCATTCTCCCCTAAACCAGGCTATTCCACTGACTAAGACTGGCTAGCACTCGAATCTTCATCAGTAGCAATAGCCGCAGTGGTTGTATCTGCTACTTCTGCATCACTTGCACCACTTTTAGCATCAGCTTCCACAGCGTTTTTGTCATCGTGACTCCATGCACCATTCATTGAAGCGCTAGTTGAAGCATCAGTTGTATCTTCCTCAATTTTCACTAACTTTTGTCCTGTTTGTTCTAGATACCACTCAATTACAGGTTGCAAGTCTAAAACATGCTCGTTGATTCCACGATACTTACCATCTTCATCATGAATAGCCACATAATTATGGACAACATAATTTTCTTTATGGATTGGTACGTGTACATGAACACCTTCCATGTTTCCTGACCGCAATTGAGAGATTACCCAAGAAACGTTCTTCACAGCACGTGGTGGGTGAACAGCACCAAGTGGGCTACCAACATCTTTTTCGTAACGAGAAGCAAACATGTCTTGACCAGGCTTCACGCGATTATAATAGATGTATTGGTTATTTTCATCTGCATAAGTCAATTCAAGTGGAATTGTCTTTAGGAACCAGTTTAATTGGTCTACTGTTAACAACCCTCTATCCAGTTTCACATAGGTATCGCCTTCGACAGCGCCCACTTTTGCTGCAGCTTGCTCAACCCAATCCGGTGCGGTCATGTCTACACCCTCAATGGTTGTGTCACAATGCTTAGTTGCAGTTAAATCTTCCTCAGGGAATACGGGGTTATCTTTAAGTGGTTGAACAGATTCAACGTATTTCATAAACTTCTCTAAGCTACCTTTCAAGAAACTTACAGTGCTAGGTTCAACTAAATCACCATTAGCGTTGATTGCCTCTTTACAATTTCCTAATAGGAACTCTTGCCCTGGCATGACTAAAGCATCAATTCCTGGTGCCTCAAGAATTTGACGTAAGTGTAATTGTGATCGTGATGTTCCTTGATCTAGATAAGAAGCACCGATGATTTTTACAGGTTTGTTTTTCAATGGATGAATTGTGAAGGATAACCATTCCAATGCACTCTTCAATGGCCCTGGCGTTGTATGGTTGTGCTCCGCTGTAGCAATAATCACACCATCTGCTTGGCGGATTTTCCGATTCAATGTATGAACAGGCCCCTCCGTCGCTAACTCCGGGTTATCTTGGTTAAATAAAGGTATTTGGTCAATTTCAAGAATCTCTAGATCAAATAAATCAGTGAATTCTCTTTGAATATA
The DNA here is from genome assembly GCF_002252085.1 of Aerococcus sp. 1KP-2016. GTDB lineage: Bacteria > Bacillota > Bacilli > Lactobacillales > Aerococcaceae > Aerococcus. The sequence continues at coordinate 36,983 of NZ_NEEY01000007.1, read as the reverse complement.
TTGTAATAATAAACGGTTATATGATTTTTCAGCAGTTGAGCCAACAATTCCAACAATTTTCATTTTGTCACCCTAGTCCTTTCTACTTGGTCCACTCGTAGTTTTCAGCAGCTGCTTTTGTATCAGTTCTTAGCTGCGTAAATTCTTGTGTATGATCAATAAATTGAATAAATTCTTTAAAAATAGCTTCTAATTGTTCAACAGATTTTTGGTCACTTAAATCACCATCATCATCAAAAGCTTGTAAAGAATTTCCTAATAAAAATTCTGAATTTGGTATCACACGTGCTCTAATATCTGGTGAGTCTAGAATTTGGCGCAAGTGCATTTGTGCTCTAGAAGATCCTAAACGACCGTTAGAAGCACCAGTAATCATAATTGGTTTATCTGCTAAGGGATAAATATAATAGCTTAACCAATGTAAGGCATTAGTTAGTGAAGAAGTAATGGAATGATTATATTCTGCAGCACTAATAATGACCGCATCTGCTTGCTCGATTTTTTTCGCGTCCTCTTCAACAATATTTGGAAGTGTCTTATCTTCTGGTTTAGTAAATATTGGATAATCACGGATTTCCAATAATTCAATTTCAGCTTGATCTGCAAAATGTTTCTGAATATATTTAAGAAGTTTTCTATTAGTAGATTTCTTAGAATTTGTACCTACGATTCCGATAATATGCTTCATGATTTTCTGTCCTTTCTTATAGTAGAAATATAACCTGCTAACAAATAAGTTCGACTTTGCTCTCTAAACCAGATGTATAGGTGATTTGTCCTTGTTGGTCAACAACCAACACTTCAATCTGGTCTATTTGTTCTGCTTGATTGATAATTGCTTCCTTAGATAAGGGAAACAATCGCGTAGTCCAAATCTCACCATCTAACGAAGATTCACTTACCACAGTGACACTGCGAACGTCCGCTTGAAAGGGCTTACCATTTGTGGAATCTAAAATATGGTGGTAAAGATGTCCATCCTGTTCGAATACACGTACGTAATCCCCTGACGTTACAACCGATCGGTTACTTAAATCGACAATAGCCTTGTGATAACCACGCGTTTGGTCGGGATCTTGGATACCTATACGCCATTGTGTACTTTCTGTATGATTGGGTCGATGGCCATAGAATCTAAGGTTACCGCCAAGATTAATAGATGCCCTGGTTACGCCTTGATCTTTGAAATAAGCGATAATTTGATCTGCTGCATACCCTTTTGCAAGCGCACCTAGATCAATCGACATCCCTGGCTTAGCAAGGTAAACTGTTTTTTCTATTTCATCCAGATGAATGTCATTCGGGTCTACTAAAGTCAGCCGGTCATCAATCTCTTGTTGGCTAGGTTTACGATAATCCGCAAAACCAATCCGCCACAAGTTAACTAAAGGCCCAATAGCTATATTTAGCTTTCGTTCCGATGCAATACTTTCTTTTTTACCGATTTGAATGAGATGAAATAGCTCTGGATGAACGCGTACAGCCTTTAATCCTGCCATTTGATTAACCGCCATTAATTCAGAAGATAGGTCATTCGCTGAAAAACGCGCTTCCAATTGAAACAAACGCTGGACTGCAGCAAGTAATAAAGAATTACTATTTGGATGGTCAACCATTAGGTCAATCGTCGTACCCATCAAATTTATAGAATGCCGTTGCTCAAAGTCCAAATCACTAGCCTCCAACTCCTTAAACCTCTTCCACCCTAAATAGTAGAAAGTAACCAAAAACTAAACCGCAAACGCCTACAAAAATTTGTACACCTCTTAACGGCATAAGTAACATTGATAAACCCATCACAAGATAAGTTGTCATTAGGATATGAACTTTTTTGCGCTTGCTGATACCACCTTGTCGCTTAAATTCGCCAACATACCGTCCATACAAACGAGTAGATTCTAACCAGTTTTTAAATTGCGGTGAACTTCGCGTGAAAAACCAGCCAGCAAGCAACAAGAAAGGAGTTGTCGGTAGAACAGGTAATATGACACCTACACTTCCTAGGACCACACTTAGCAAGCCCAATATTAGAAAACCCTTTTCTTTAATAGTCCTCATTTTCATTCCTCACCTCTTGAGAAAACATTCACATGATAGGTCTACCTCAAATTACCAAATTACATTTATTTCGTCAATGAAATATCCAAATACTAAAAAGAGAGTGCAACATTTGTGTTACACCCTCTAAAATATGTCTTATTTTATTATCAATCTTGAACAAAATTGTATTACTTATCTAGCGCCTTATGACGAATATTTAATTGATGTTGTTCATAGTTTGCTTGCTTTAGTTGCGGCAAACTCATCATAGCGATAAAGCTGACTAGATAAAGGCTTGCTAAGAAAAGCATTACCATACCTACACCTGAAGCATCTAAGATAAAACCAATGATAACTGATGAAAAACCACCCACTGCACGTCCAACATTCAAAATAGTATTATTGGCGATGGCATTCACTTTAAATGGATACAAACGAGAAATCATTGCACCATAGCCAGCAAACATGCCGTTTACGAAGAAACCTACAATAGCGCCTCCGATTAAGATGGTGAATGCTGAATTGGCAAAGGTGAACAGATACACTGAAACTGCTGATGCAATTAAATACATACCATAAGACAATCTTGGTCCTAGTCTATCTAAAATTTGCCCAAATGTCAGCATGCCCAAGCACATACCCAAGATTGTCGTTACCATCCAAGTAGATGACCCAGAAACTGTCACACCAACTTGTTCTTGCATGATTGTTGGTAACCAGTTCATCATCCCAAAGTAGCCAGCGATTTGAACAGTTGTCATCACCATTAAGATGATTGTTTGATAGGTTTGCCCTGGTGTCTTAAATAATTCGCTAATAGAAGGTTTTTCATTTTCATTAATATCTACTAGGTCTTCTGTGACTTCATCTGTATTAATCCCTAATTCATCTTCTTTAATAGTTAATTTCGCCCATACCACCACTAGGATTGGTAAGATACCGAATAGGAATAAGCCTCTCCAACCAAGTGTTGGCACGATAAAACCTGCAAGTAAGGCTGATGAAATTGATCCGATTTGACCGACAATCCCATTTAAGGATGAAATTCTCCCTAACTGTTTAGCCGGCACAAGTCCAGCCATGATGGAAATCGCTACACCGTACTCACCACCAACCCCGATACCCGCGATAAAGCGTAGTAGGTATAGGTATTGAATATTCGGCGTGAAGAAGATTAAAGCTGTTGCGATAGAGAAAGTTAGAATCGTTAAGTAGAAAACCTTCATTTTGTCCCAACGGTCAGCTAAGACCCCGAATAGTAAACCTCCAGCTAACATCCCTAAGTTGGTAATTGTCGCGATCCAGCCGGCAGCTACACTTGAAATCCCTAGTTGGCTGATGATAGATGACATTGAAAATGATAAGAACATCACGTTCAAATCATCTGTCCCTGATGCAACAATAGCAGCAATCAAGGCATTACGTTGCGATTTGTTTAATTTGTGATCTTCCGCTTGTAATGCCTCTTCTCTTGTATTCTTTTCGATTATTTTTTCCATTTTTGTACTCCTTTTTTGGTAAAACTGGTGTAATTCCCTCATTTAATCACCATAAAAATAAAAATGGGCAAAAAAAAATAAGGTTGTAAATCTGGTAAAGCTATTTATATAGTAGAATTATCCACATTAACCGTGAATTTCTGACCAAGCTTTCGGATCCTTATACCAATCCATCAACTTGTCATAGTACGGTGATAATTTAGGATCTTGCACGGCATGATCAAGGATTTTGACATAGTTCGTTAGCGTTAGTAGTGGGTACCCTGCTGCTTCAAAAGCATCCTTACTTGCTGGTAATAGGTAGTCAAAGATAGCAACTACAGCTAAGACTTGACCGCCAGCTTCTTGGACTTTATCCGCTGCTTTAATGACGCTACCACCTGTTGAAATTAGGTCTTCAATAATAACAACCTTATCTCCTGCGTTCAAAGCACCTTCAATGGCATTTTGTTTACCATGATCCTTAGCCGAAGAACGAACATAAATCATTGGTAAGTTTAACCGATCACTCACAAACGCTGCATGTGGTATGCCCGCTGTTGCAGTACCTGCAATCACATCAACATCCGGGAAATTTTCTTTGATTAAGTCTGCTAAGGCATCCTCAATTACTGAACGCACTTCAGGAAAAGACATGATTAAACGGTTATCTGTATAGATTGGCGACTTCAAACCACTTGCCCATGTATAGGGTTCGTCTGGACTAAAGTTCACAGCTTTAATTTCTAATAATTTTTGGGCAACTAAGTCCGCTTTTGCTAATGTCATGAAAATCCTCCTTATTTTTGTCCTGACCAGTCACTTACAATTTGGTGATAGGTTGCTACAGCATCATCAGCTTGCGTAATGGGGCGGCCAACGACGATATAATCTGACCCGCTACGTGATGCTTTTGCCGGTGTCATAATTCGTTTTTGGTCATCTGCAACTGAACTATCCAATCGAATACCAGGCGTAACCGTCAAGAAGTCTGGTCCGCAAGCGGCTTTAATCGCAGCTGCTTCAAGTGGTGAACATACAACACCATCTAAGCCGGCTGCTTTCGTTAGTTCAGCATAGCGTAATACTGAATCTAAAACTTCACCAGGAATGCCTTGCTCTTGATTCATTTGGTCTGTCGATGTTGACGTCAATTGCGTCACACTAATTAATAATGGACGTTTGCCGTTAGATCCAGCTTCTAAACCGCGTAAGGCAGCTGCCATCATCTCTTTTCCACCTGCTGCATGTACATTCACCATCGCAACACCCGTGCTGGCTAGAATCGCCATAGCGCGTTCAACCGTGTTAGGAATATCGTGTAATTTTAAATCTAGGAAAATATCATGTCCTTGGGCTTGAATACGCTCTAGGAAGGGCTTGCCACCCGCATAGAATAGCTCCATACCCACCTTTACATTCAGTTGCTGACCCTCAAATTGTTGTAAAAAATTAAACAGGTCCTCTTGGTTGGAAAAATCTAGGGCAATAATCGGTTTCTTCGGATCCACAGGGCACTTCCTTTCCATAAATACAAGTTTGTTTTCTAAAAATGGGCAAAAAAAAATAACCAACAACGAAAACAGGTTGCTGATTATACTAGCCGATGCCGGTTATGAAAAATGTTCGCTTTTATTGATCTGGGTACAAATATCGGCGAACAGCTCTGATAAGAAGGGCCATCTTTGTTTCGCTAGTTCAGTTCTCCCCGTTTTTTACTCTGTTGGCTATTTTACAGAGATATCCAAACAAAGTCAACACTTATTTTTAGAAAATTTTAATTATTTTTCTCAGGAAAATTGTAAAATGAAATGCATAAGGAAATAAACAAAAAAATCATGTAGATACGATATACTTGTTAGCAACCAAACCAAAAGTATAAGGGGTATCTACATGACCAAAAATAATTGTATCACAGAAAAGCGCACCTTCAAACAACTTACTGACATCCAACGCGGAATGCTGGAACAGATGGTAAAAAGCGGCACCTATAAACAAGCTGAAATGGCGCGAGAATTAGGGGTCAGCCAACCCACTGTTTCTCGTGAGTTGAAACGCGGTAGAACGCGCCAGCTTGACTATAAGCGCAATTATTACGAGCAGTATATTGCCGCCTCAGGCGCACGGGTTTATAAAGAAAATCGTGAGAACTCGCATGCGCGGGATCATAATAAATATTCTGCGGCTTTCCTTGCTGCCTTACCTGAAAATCTAGCACCCAAGAAGGGGTTGCGGATTCATAGTGTGGATACTTTTGTACACTCTTATAGAAAGTTGCACCCTGACGAACGCGTACCATGCACGAAGACCGTTTACGCTTTGATAAATGCTGCCGTACTTCCAATCCGTAATATCGATTTGCCTATGAAGACTAGGATGCGGCCACGAAAAACAACCGTTTCTGAACCTAAAGGTCATAACGCTAAACACTTGGGACGCAGTATCGAAGAACGCTCTCCAGAAGTACTCTCGAGGGAAGAATTTGGGCATTGGGAAGTTGATTTAGTATTAGGTAAGAAAACAAAAAATGAGCCTGTCATCATCACTATGGTTGAACGGAAAACACGCTACTGCCTCACTAAGAAAGTTTGGGGAAAAGGCGCAGCGCTGGTTCAAAAAGGCGTGCTTGACTTGATGAAAAAACAGGGGCTAGAACAGTTCAAGTCACTCACAACTGATAACGGCTCTGAGTTTTCAAGTCTGTCTCTTATCGAAAGCATCGCTGAAGACGTTCAGGTTTTCTTTACTCATGCGTATGCTTCTTGGGAGAAAGGAACGAACGAAAGGCATAACCGCATGCTCCGAGAATTTATCCCAAAGGGAGTCACTCTGCGTCCATTGTCCTATTCGTATTTACTGGAAGTAACCGATACGATCAACCACAGACCAAGAAAAATAATGGGCTATACAACACCTGCAGAACGCCTTCAGGAAGAACTGGCCGATTTACAAGCAGCTTAAGGTGTTTTGTTGGTTCTATAGGATAAGAGAATAGATTAGCTGAGTCAAGAGCCGCTTTGCTCCTTCTCTTGACTCAGCTAACCTATCCTCTTGGGTCAGAACCACCAACAACTCACCTGAAAAATGGTAAGGGATGAAACACTCCCTGCCGTCAATGGCTTCAAAGCATTGGTAATACTGGATTATTGAGTAATTCGCTGTCTATAAAGGTTTTTAAAATTTTTTATGCATTTGATATTGCAATTAAGCATTATTTTTCTCATAAAAAAAGGTGCTGGAAAACGCCCAGCACCTTAATCTGTTATTCAAATCTAAACGCCTCTTGTCGCACTCTATTTATTTTGGTTTGCTGCTAATGATGCGCCAATGAATCCATTAAAGATTGCTTGTGGACGGTTTGGACGTGAAGCAAATTCTGGGTGGAATTGAGAAGCCACGAAGAATGGGTGTTCAGGAATTTCAATAATTTCTACTAAACGGTTGTCTGGAGAAGTACCAGAGAATACCATACCTGCTACTTCAAATTGTTCACGGTAGTCGTTGTTGAATTCCCAACGGTGACGGTGACGTTCTTCAACTAGCGCTTGGTTATCATATAATTCACGAGCTTTTGAACCTTCTTTTAAAGCACATGGGTATAGACCTAAACGTTGTGTACCACCTAAGTTTTCAACGCCAGCTTGTGTAAGCATTAAGTCAATTACTGGGTGTTCTGTGTTCGGATTGATTTCTGTTGAGTTAGCATCTTTGTAACCTAAAACATTACGCGCAAACTCAATAGAAGCCACTTGTAAACCTAAACAAATACCTTGGAAAGGCACATTGTTTTCACGGGCAAAACGGATTGCTTCGATTTTCCCTTCGATACCACGGTTACCAAAACCACCTGGAACAAGGATACCGTCTGCTTGACCTAAAATAGCTTCAACGTTTTCCGCTGTTACTGTTTCAGAGTCGATCCAGTCAATATCAATTTCTGCATCGTGTGCATAACCTGCATGACGTAATGATTCTGCTACTGAAAGGTAAGCATCTTGAAGTGATACATATTTACCTACTAAAGCGATCTTCACTTTCTTAGATAAGTTCAATACCCGATTTTCAAGGTTACGCCATTCGCGCATGTCAGCTTCTGGTGTTTCATCTAAACCTAATACTTCGCAAACTTTGTCATCTAAACCTTCTTGTTGTAAACGTAAAGGTAAGGTATAGATTGTTTCTACATCACGGTTTTCAATAACTGCATCTGCTTCTACGTCACAGAATTGTGCAATTTTTTGACGCATGTTGTCTGGTAGTGGTTTTTCAGTACGTACAACTAAAATATTTGGTTGGATACCCATACCACGTAATTCTTTTACAGAGTGTTGGGTAGGTTTTGTTTTTAACTCACCTGCCGCTGCAATGTAAGGAATTAAAGTCGTGTGGATGTAACATACATTTTCCGGACCCACTTGGCTACGCATTTGACGTAAAGCTTCGATAAATGGTGTCGACTCGATATCCCCAACAGTACCACCAACTTCAGTAATGACAACGTCAGCACCTGTCGTTTCACCGGCACGTAAAATCTTGTCTTTAATTGAATCTGTGATATGTGGAATCACTTGGACTGTTGCACCCAAGTAGTCGCCGCGACGTTCTTTTTCGATTACCTCAGAGTAAATTTTCCCTGTTGTAACGTTTGAATATTTATTCAAGTTGATATCAATGAAACGTTCATAGTGACCTAAGTCTAAGTCAGTTTCAGTACCGTCATCTAATACAAATACTTCCCCATGTTGGTATGGCTCATAGTCCCTGGGTCAACGTTAATGTATGGATCAAATTTTTGGATGGTTACTTTCAAACCTCTGTTTTTTAATAAACGTCCTAATGATGCTGCTACTAAACCTTTACCGATTGAAGAAACAACCCCACCGGTTACAAAAATATATTTTGTCATGATATCCTTCCTTTTCCTAAAAATTTTATGCTGTGCTAAGAAGGGAGAATCGAATAAATATTTTCCTTTGAAAAAATAAAAAAACCCCCGCCTTTCAAGCAGAAAGACAGGGAGTAACGTGTTCAATCACCTTAGTTGAAAACTAAAGTGCCCAAAAAGAATAATAATGCATTTGCCATTGTGAGTCAAGAAAAAACATTATTTTGATCTTAAATCACGTTTTTTATGATCGACTAGAAATCTTCTTCGTCTTCTTCGTCATCATCAACCAATGTTAAATCGCCTTCAAGGCCATCTTCTAGGTCGTCTTCTTCTTCGTCGTCGCCTAAATCACCTAAATCTGATGAGTAAGCTGCGATTTCATCTTCGTCTTCTTCGTCTTCTTCATCGTAGATTTCTTCTTCATCATCTACGTAGTCACCATCTTCAGGGTCATCTGAAGCGTAGTCAATTAAGTCATCATCTTCAGTAGCCGCAAATAGACTCTTCGTTGTTTTGTGTTTAGATTTGATGTCTTCATCATCAATTGAAGAAATGATTTCTTCATCGATTGAGTCAACAGCATACCATTCACGTAAGCCCCAACGGTTTTCACCTAAAGAAATAAAGCTACCATCGTAGTTCATTTCTGTGTAGAAGTTTGCCATTTTGCTTTCTAATTCGTCTTGAGACATGTTCAAGTAGTCTTGAATTTCAGCCAATAAATCATTGAATTCGTATACGTTGTTCGTTTCAACTAAAATTTCGTATGCTACTTCAATCATTGATAACTGTTCTCTGTTTTGACCAACTAATCCTTTTAATTCCACTGCTAGTTCATCCTTTCGCCTTATAACCAACGTTCTGTGATTAATCGTCTAGTATATCCACTATATATTACTACACTTGGGCCCTTGATTGCAATGTGATTTGGTATTGACCAATCATTTCACCCGCTTGATAGAGTTTATAGCGAATATCTGCATCTACTTGTTGATTGTCGCCCACTTCAACCTTCATTTGTGTCAGCATACCTTGGAATACAATGGTGTGCTGATTAGCAATCGGATATAAGATATCTGTCATAGTATCTTTGACCAAGGTCATGGTAGTTTCCGTACCGAATGCCTGGCGCCGAATCACCACTTGTTGGTCGCTCACAAATTTCAACCGTACATTGACTGGCGCTTCTGTAATTTCTTCTAGATATTCAATATAAAAGGCTGAACCCACTTCATAGTAGAAACCATCTGTGTTGGTTGTAAATACTTCCTTCACTTGTTCGCCGTCTCGCGCTTGTTCTATGTAATTGTTTGCTTGAACACGTATTGCTTTTTTTCCAGCCGCAGCCATAGGTAGCCTCCTCTAAATTTTCATCCTTTCTATTTTACCATGATTCAAGCTGGTGTGAAAGGATTGCGACCTTTAGAAACCGCCTTGAAATCACGATTGCAAGCCTTTTTATGCTATAATATAGGCAAAAGTTACGAAAGGATAGACTTATGCTATTTGATAGTTTTCTACCATCGGATCAACCATTGCACATGGCAGTGTATCAAGATATTCATCATGATAGTCATCCCCTATCTTTGGCAGACCATGATCAGTTATTGACGCCATTTGCGGTGGACGACGCTATTTTGAATGCAATTAACCGGGGACAATTTGACGCCCCGTTAGCCTTACATTTTTGGCCAACCAGTCCAACCGTGATTCTTGGTGGTATGGACACGCGTTTGCCCAACTTACCGGATGCTGTGAAGCATTTATATGCTACAAGCGGCATTGTACCTGTCGTTCGTCCTGCCGGTGGTTTAACGGTGGTTTCAGATCCCAACGTCCTGAATTTCACCCTGTTATTGGATACCAAATCCAAACGTTTGGCCATCGATGACGCCTATCAGCTGATTGTTGACCTCATGCAGGAAGCCATGGACGCCCACAATATTGAATTAACAGTTGGCGAAATTGAGACATCATATTGTCCCGGTAAATTTGACGTTTCGATTCATGGCAAAAAAATTGCCGGCATCGCCCAACGTCGCATTGGTCATGCAGTAGGCATCTATGTCTATATTTCTATCTCCGGAGATCAGGCCAAGCGCGGACAAGTAGTTCGGGACATGTATGCCGCTGGTCGCGCCGACCTTGATGATAAAGGGCGTTATCCGCAAGTGGATCCCGATATCATGCGTAACCTCAGTGATTTCACCGCCATCACCAGTGTTCAAGATTTTATTGATGATTTCTTGACGGCCTTTAAAGTGAATGGCGTGATGGTTGAAAACCGTGAAATAACAATGATAGAGACGAACGAATACCTAGAACGTATGCAGAAGCGCAACCAAATAGTCTATGATATTCTAGCAAGAGACTAATCATTCAAGCGCTTTGCGTCAAAAATAACGTATATATAGAGTGAAGGACTTTCACCAAAGGAGACTGTTATGAGTATTGCCGAAGCAAGTAAACGAATCCCAGAAAAAGTATTCCGGGACCCTGTCCACGATTACATCCATGTCCAACAACAAGTCATTATGGACCTTATCAACACCAAGGAAATGCAACGATTACGCCGTATTAAACAAATGGGTACAGCTTCTTATACTTTTCATGGGGCTGAACATTCTCGCTTCAGCCATTCCCTAGGCGTGTATGAGATTGCCCGCAAGATTTGCGATAAATTCGTCCGTAACTATGCCATTGAAGATGGTGGCGTTTGGGATGATTCAGAACGTTTGGTGGTACTATGTGCAGCCTTACTACACGATATTGGTCACGGCCCTTTTTCTCATACGTTTGAAAGCATTTTTAATACCAATCATGAAGAAATCACGCAACAAATTATCTTGTCTGAAAATACTGAAGTCAATCAAGTCTTGCGTTCAGTGAGCGAAGAGTTCCCGAATAAAGTGGCCTCTGTCATTAATAAGACATATCCAAATCCGCAAGTGGTGCAATTGATTTCTAGTCAAATCGATGCAGACCGGATGGATTATTTGTTACGCGATTCGTATTTTTCGGGAACCAACTATGGTAATTTTGATTTGAGTCGTATTTTACGCGTCATGCACCCATATAAAGACGGGATTCGTTTTGACTACAACGGTATGCATGCAGTAGAAGATTATATCACCAGCCGTTATCAGATGTACATGCAAGTCTATTTCCACCCTGTTTCCCGAGGCATGGAAATGCTCCTAAATCATTTACTGGAAAGGGCGCAAGAACTCTTTTTAACAGAAGATCCTTACCTAGATCATGAAACCTATGCGCCATTCTTAGAACCATTTTTCATGCAAAACTGGACATTGGATGACTACCTACGTTTAGATGATGGGGTTTTACAAACCTATTTCCAACACTGGATTCATTTTGCCAATGATCCCATTCTGAAGGATTTGGCTATTCGTTTTATTGACCGAAAACCATTTAAATCTGTTACTTATAGTGAAGAAGAAAATCAAGAAGACTTAAAAGTGCTGATTGATTTGGTGGGTAAATTGGGCTATGACATCCGTTACTATGTTGCCTTAAACTCTCGTTTCGATTTACCATATGACTTCTATCGCCCAAGTGCTGAGAAACCGCGAACTCAAATTGAATTGGTCGAAAAAAATGGCAACATGGTTGAATTATCTGTTGCTTCTAGTTTGATTGCCGCCTTTACCGGGCAACAACGCGGGGATGAACGCATTTTCTTACCAAACGAACTTTTCTATGGTAAGAATCGTAACCACATTACCCTGTTTGAACCAATCTTGAAGCAGATTCATGCAATGACGAAAAGTGGTAAACTAACACCGCTAGACGAGCATTTGGATATTGATTAGCAAATGTACGTCTTCAATTGAAGGGCTTACATCATGAATACGAAATGCTTTTCTTATATAATAGAAGCAACGGAGGTGGCAACATGGAATATATTCGCTTAAATAATGGTATTACCATGCCTAAACTAGGTTTTGGTGTTTTTCAAATCAATGACTTTGAAGAATGTGAACGTTCAGTACTGGATGCATTAGAAGTGGGCTATCGTTCTATCGATACAGCCCAATATTATCAAAACGAGGAAGCTGTCGGCTCAGCCTTAGATAAATCTGACGTACCTCGTAGAGAAATTTTCCTGACAACTAAAATTTGGCCTACAAATTTTGGCGAGCAAAAAACAGAAGATGCTGTATACGGTTCATTGAAACGCCTGGGCACAGACTATCTTGACCTTGTCTTATTACACCAACCATTTGGTGACTACTACGGTGCTTGGCGTGCTTTGGAAAAATTACATCGTCAAGGTGTGATTCGTGCTATTGGGGTATCAAACTTCTACCCGGGACGCTATCTTGATTTTGTTAAATTTGTAGACACTGTGCCTGCAGTCAATCAAGTGGAATCGCACGTCTTCCACCAACAAGATGAATTGGCAGACACCATGTCTCATTACGGTACTGCATTCGAAGCTTGGGGACCACTCGCTCAAGGGAAACATGATTTCTTCACCCATCCAGTGCTTGCTGAAATTGGCGGAAAATATGGTAAAAGTAACAGTCAAGTTGGTTTACGATTCTTACTGCAGCTTGACCGCATCGTGATTCCAAAAACCACACACCGCGACCGCATGATTGAAAACTTCGATATCTTCGACTTCACCCTTTCCGATGAAGACATGAACACATTGAAAGCACTTGAAACTGGTCAACCCAATACTTGGCCCCATTGGGATCGCCGCCGCGTCAACCAAATCTTACAAATGAAAAACGCCGACTGGAAATAATCTAGGCAAACAAAAACATCCGCGAACCCAATTTTTGGTTCGCGGATGTTTTTTGATTAATAAAAAATGGATTGGGTAGGTATAGGTTAATGTTGTGACTTATATGCTTTTATAAGTCACACATACGCTATATTTATGACTTATTCTGTTGGATAGGTCACACTGAGGGAATCTTGTGACTTATTTGCTCTTATAGGTCACACATGCGCTATATTTATGACTTATTTGTTTTTATAAGTCACACCCTCCAAAAACCGCGACCTATATACTTTTATAAGTCACACTCCTGCCAATTTTGTGACTTATTTCCCCTCAATAAGTCACGCCACTATATAAAAACTGAACACCACGGTGGCTGATGGATGCTCATCTAGAAACTCGTATACCTGCAAGCTACATGTATCGTAAAAATATCCTTTGCTTTAAAAATTTTAGTTGTCATGCGGTTGGGACAAATAGTTCCAACCGCTTTTCCTGTATTGTGAATGAGTTCGTTAAAGTATAATTCGAGATACTAGAAAATAATGCGAAATTTTATCATATAAAATTTCATACTATAAATAATTGACGAATATTATTATATGACGGCTCGTTCTTTATAAATCATAAAATCTATCAAATATGAAAATATATGCTATAAAAAAATAACCTATTTTATAGTACCGCCATTTATTCTTGAAAAAAACGCCCAAAATTATAGAATGACAGGTTCATTCTCTAATCACAGTTTTCTCAATTTAAAACATGATTAGAATAAACATAACCAATTGTATATAAAAAGCCATTCAAGTGATGTCGACACTTGAATGGCTTTCGTTTATCTTTGATTCGTCAGTTTTTATGGGCTAACTTATTTAGAAGTTAATGCGTTTACTGCTTGGATTGCGTAAGCTACGTCTTCTGCAGTTACTTCTGGATCAAAGTTTTGTAATGTTTCACCTTCAGAAGTTGCTAAGGCACCTACTTTTATTAAGTCTTCGAATGAAGCATTTTCCAAGTGGATGTCTGCTAATGTTGTTGGTAAACCAATTGCTTTGAAGAAGTTAGCGTATTTCAAGATTTCTTCTTCTGAACGGCCTTCTAATACTAATTGTACCAAGACACCGTAAGCTACTTTTTGACAAAATATTAAACGTCAGTCTTAGTTAAAGGCTTACCGGCTGCGATGAGTGCTTTGTTTCGGCTAAAGGCAAAGGCAATGATCATGAGCACGATACCCGCAAATATTAGAATAATTGCAATTGGCATGATATCGGCTAGCGGGCCAAATAGAGACATACCAAGTGGTATCATAGCGGTATTGATCATGGACATGACGCCGAAGACACGACCGAGATAGGCATCTTCCACGTGTTCTTGAATAAGCACCATAGCTGGCGTATTGAAGAAGGGTACGGCTATGCCGGTTAGAACCATCAAGACGACATAGGCCCAGAAGTTAGTCGTCATACCCAAGCCTAAGGTACATGCTGCGAGCAGCGCTGCACCAACTGAAATGGTTTTTGTACGATTAGAAAACCCACCCCACCAGGAAATGATTGCGCCACCAAGGACAAAGCCAGCAGAAAAGGCAATTTCTATAGTAGATAATCGCCATACTTCACCACCATAGGTACGGGTAACGACAAGTACGGGCAGCATGGATGCGGGTGCAACCATGATCATAAACAAGGCTAGCAAAATAAAGAGATTGCGTAAGAATTCGTGTTCCCATACGTAACGTATGCCTAGTTTAAAGTCATCCATATAGCTAGCTTCTTGATCTTGGTTGGCCTTATCATGTGTTTTGACTTTTAGGAATAGCATAGTAAAGATGGCTAATCCGGCTGTCACCACGTCCACTAGGAAAATCTGCGATAAGGGCCAAACGGCAAACAATGCTGCTGCGATTAAAGGCGAGCCAAAGTTTAAGATTCCTTGAATAGAGGAATTTAAGCCATTAATACGTGTCAAATGTTCTTTAGGAACAATTTGTGGTAAGACAGCACCGACAGCTGGCGTTTGGACGGCCGCACCTAGGGCACGAATTGCCGCCACAATCAGCAACATCCAAATTTCCTGATAGCCTATGCTATAGAAATACACCAGGATTAGTGTCGCAAGGGCAATCCCCCCGTCGGCTAACATAATCAATAATTTTCGGTTGTAACGGTCGGCCCATACTCCTGCAAAAGGTGATAGCAAGAAAGTAGGTAGGAAACCGCAAACCATATATAAGGTCAACATAAGGCCCGAACCGGTTTCAATCGTGATATACCACATGATGGCATATTGGACGATAGATGAACCAAAAAGGGATATACCCTGGCTCGTTAAAAATATGATGACGTCGCGAACCCAATTGACTTGCTTTATTTCATTTGATTCACTCATTCAATCCCCCCTCAAAATGTATCTTCCCTTCATTTTACTTGAAGAAGGCTAACCCTGTCTATTTTGGTCGATACTTAGCCCAAATGCTTTCAGGGATTTTTGCTTAGCAAATAGCGAGCGCCCCGACTAAGGAATTTTAAACATTTCTCACAAAAGGTACTTATTTAGCTAATGTTTGCATGAACGCATCCATCCGGTCCATAGCTACTGCAATGTCCTCGTAGGCAGCTGCATATGAAAATCGGAAATGCCCTTCCCCTCCTGGTCCAAAGGCTGAACCTGGAATGACACCTACTTTGCCTTTTTCAGCTAAATCGATGGCAAAACGTTCGTCGTCATCTCCATAGCTTGCCGGAATACGAGGGAAGACATAGAAAGCCCCCGCTGCTTCAGGTACTTCAATTCCCATGCCTTCTAAACGACCCACTATTAACTGACGGCGACGATTATATTCATCGCGCATCTCGTCAACAACTTGATCGCCTTCATTATAGGCAGCTGCACCCGCCCATTGATCTGGTGTGGATACACACGTCACCATTGTTTGGAATATTTTGAAAAATTCTTCATATTGATTTGCTGGAATGTGCAAGAAACCTAAACGGAAGCCCGTCATAGCAAATGATTTTGATGCACCAGCTAATAAAATCACTTGATCAGGTAATTCTTCCAATATTGAGTAATGTGGGTCCCCGTATACTAAATCAGCATAAATTTCATCTGACATGATATAAACATCCGGGTGTTTACGCAAAACGGCTGCAAGTTCTTGAATTTGAGCCTTGTTATATGTCGTACCTGCCGGGTTATTCGGGTAGTTTAACATGACTAATTTAATTTCAGGATGGGCCGTTAATTGAGCTTCTAAAGCTTCCGCTGTTAAGGTGAAGCCATCCGCTGAAGTGTCAAATTTAATGGTATCAGCACCTGACAAAATAGATGCATAACCATATAAAGGGAAGTAAGGTGATGGAATAAATACTTTGTCTCCCTCATTCAATAGCGCCATCATCGTAATCATAAAACCTTGTGTTGCCCCGACTGTCACTAGAATTTGATCCCAGTTTAAATCAAGATTTTGACGGCGTTTGTAGTAGTCCGCAATCGCATGGCGTAATTCAGGTAAGCCATCTGACGGTGCATAGTGGGTTTGATTCTCATCAATCGCACGTTTGGCTGCTTCTTTGACAAAAGTTGGTGTATCAAAGTTGGGTTCTCCAATGGTGAAATTTAGTAGATTTGGAATATTTGAAACCTTGGCGTCAAAGGCGCGGATTTCTGATTTGGTAATTTGTGCTAATCGTTTGTTGATAGTCATTGGGAACATCCTCTCATATACGGAAATTTAGATATTTGTTAGTATTCTATCATTAATCGCTCATGAAAAGTAGTGCAGGTAGCAGAAGCTTCATTCGTTTTCATGAAAATACTTAGAAAAACTGATTTTTTCCTCAATTATGGACACTGCACCATTTTTTCATTCAGTAGATAGGGTCAACATACACATTACGCGCAATTAAAAAGCCATGTATCATATGACTTTTCTTGGATTTTTTGCCGTATCACTATCGAACTATTCTGAGGTAAGCTATAATAAAATAGTATAAAAATAGCCGATAATCATCATCTGCCTATTTTTCTAGTATCAAGTGTAATGAGGAGTGTATCAAATGGCACAACGTAGATATAATACCGATATGGTGAACGACCAGGCCCTTGCCTTGCGCGATGAAAACCGCCAAAAGGCCGCAGCCTTATCGAAAGACATGCGATCATTTTACGATGATTGCGAAACCTATTTCCTAACCAGCGCACCTGGACAACCAGCCATTTATCAAGAATTAAGCAAACTGATTGAACGACTACAAGTCGCAGAATTACGTCAAATTTCCGCTGAAGAAGTCTTAGGCATGTCAGGCGAGGATTATTGTAAATTAACCCTTCGTCGTCTAAACATCGCCCGTTATGATTTCGACATTCGTAAATACATCCCTAGCGTAGTAGCCTTCGTGTTGCTTACCCTAACAATCTATGCAACCTATATGTTCATCGCAGGCTACGCATGGTGGGGGGATTTCGCATCCGCAATCCAGATGCCGGTCGCAATCTCAGGACTAGGACTACCTTTGCAAATATTCGTCATTTTCTCAGCTCTATTCTTCTGGGTCCAATTCCGACGCAACACATCATTTGGCCGTAAATGGTATCAAGACTTCAACATCCTATACCTATTTTCAGCCCTATTCGCCAGCGTCTTGGTCATCTTCCTACCATATGTCATCCATAACTATCGGGTAGCCCAATTTAATTTACCCGTGTGGTTCATCTGGTTCATCGATGCCATCTTCCTTGGCTACTATATTCTGTCTGAATACTTCAACGTCGGTGACAAGGTAGACGATTGGATTTCAAACCGTGTAGCGAAAAATAATACTGCAGCTGAAGACGCACCTATAGTAGATACTTACATGACTGGTCAAACAACAGCTAGCGACGACACGCCAAGCCCTGTGAAAGAAGCCGAACGAAACAATGATGAAGCAAATGGCTCATCTTTTTCAGACGAACCAATGCGCTTGAATAATTTGTGGAATACTTTGATGCTTAAACGTCCCATCTTAAACCGTAAAACCTACCGGGAAATGCAAGAACGTCAAGAAAAAGAAGACCACAAAGCTTCAAATGACAAGAAACACAAAAAATAAGCAATATAGATAAAGGAGCAATTTACGTGAAGATTGCAATCATTGGTGGCGGGATCGTAGGATCTACCGCTGCCTTTTATTTATCCCAAGACCACGATGTAACGCTATACGACGATGGCGTGGGTCAAGCCACCAAAGCCGCAGCAGGCATCATCTGTCCCTGGTTTTCTAAACGCCGAAACAAACCCTGGTATCGCCTCGCCAATGGTGGCGCGCATTTTTATCCGGCTTACTCGCCGATTTAGCTGAAACTGGTATTGATAGCACAGCTTATCAACAAAAAACAACCTGGCTGTTGAAGAAAACGCCCAAATTAATTGATGATTTGATGACAATCGCCCAAAAACGCCAAGTTGAGGCTCCCTTAATTCAAGAAATTCACAAGTTATCCCCAAGTTATCAACAGGTTGCTTTTCCCGATTGGACCTATAGTAGTGATCTCATTCAAACCGATGCCGGAGCCGTTGTAGATGGCCAAGTCTTATGCCAAGATTTACTTGCCGGTGCGCGCACCTTTGGGCTACGTGTCAAGAACATGAAGGTATCATTAGATAGTATTTCTGACCATGAAATTACCGTGAAAGAAGACAATGAATCCTATGATACCGTAGTTTTAGCTAGTGGCGCTTGGCTGCCAAAATTATTGACTGACCATGGATTTCAAGTGGATATTCGCCCCCAAAAAGGACAACTTGCCGTCATCCAAACTGACTGGGATACCAGTCAAATCCCCTTGATTATGCCAGAAGGTGAAGGTGACATTATTCCCCACCTAGATGGCAAAATATACATTGGGGCCACTCACGAAGACGATCAAGGTTATGATTTATCCACAAACCCTAGTCAATTAACGGATATATTATCCACAGCATATGCCCTTGTCCCTGCTTTGGCTCAGTTCCCAGTTAGCGAATTGAAAGTCGGCACGCGCGCCTATGCCAGTGACTATGCCCCATTCTATGGGCCAGTTCCTAATCAAACGAATCTATTTGTTGCCAGCGGGCTTGGTTCTAGTGGCTTAACTACCGGCCCCTTAATTGGCCGCGAAATCGCACGCATGATAAACAAAGAAACGACAGCACTGGATCCAAACGATTATCCTGTAGGCAATTATATTACACGGGTATAAAAAAATAGGACAACAATAAAGGACAATTACCGAGAGGTAGTTGTCCTTTATTTGTTACGAAAACTGCGATTAGAGAATGAACCTGTCATTCTCTAATTTTGGGCGTTTTTATTGAGAATAAATGGCGGTTCTATAAAATATGCTGTTTTTTTAGAGAATAGAATCCCGTTCTTGATAAATTTTACCCTTCTATAAAGAATCCATCGTCATACTATAATATTGGTTATTTATTTATAGAATGAAATTTTATATGATAAAATTTCGCATTATTTTCAAGTATCGCGAATTATTCTATAATAAGCTCGTTCATAATTCTGTGAACGAGGTTGGAACCATTTGTCTAATCGCCCGCGCTCTCATCCTAAAGTTGAGTTCGGGCCTCGCATCCTATGAAGTTGAGTTCGGACCTCCAGAAAGCCCTGCGCTTCAGACTATATTGCGCCACACTGCGTGCGTCACTGCTATAGTCTTCCACCGGTGGCTTTCTGAGCGTCGGTCCTCTCATCCTATGAAGTCGAGTTCGATTGGGCAGACAGGTCTCCACTTCAGAGATATTTGCAGCGAGTTTCACTCGCTACTGCATGTCTCTTCCAGTGCTACCTGTCTAATCGCCCGCGCTCTCATCCTATGAAGTCGAGTTCGATTGGGCAGACAGGTCTCCACTTCAGAATAGTTTGCGTCACATTACATGTGCCACGGCACTATTCTTCCAGTGGTTAGGGCCAAAACGCTTTTTCTCACATCCTATAAAAAAAGGTTGAGGCGCAAATGCGCTTCAACCTTCTTCTTTATTTAATGTCACGTAGACATGTGGTTTGTGGGCCATGCCCACAACCATATAGGACTATTCATTGTTCATTAAACGATATCAAAAATTGCTAATTATTGACGATTGTTTTGTTCGCGTAATAAGTCACGAATTTCAGTTAATAATACTTCTTGGCTATCAACTAAAGCAACTTCGTCTTCTGCTGCTGCTGCTGCTGCTTCTTCTTTAGCAAATTGGCTCTTCAATGAAGCTACTGCTTTCATAACGAAGAACAATACTAAAGCAATGATTAAGAATGAGATGATTGCTTGGATGAAGTTACCAACTGTTAATACAGCTGAACCAACGTTTACTTTGATTGAAGTAAAGTCTGTAGATCCTAAAATCAAACCAACAAATGGCATAATAATGTCATTAACTAATGAGTTCACGATACCTGTAAAAGCTGTCGCCATTACAACCCCGATAGCCATATCTAATACGTTACCCCTAGCGATAAAATCGCGGAATTCTTTTAACATGTGTTTTTTCCCCCCTAAAATAAAATAAATATAATGAATAGTACATACTCATTAAATCATACGTATGAAAAAATGTAAAAAAAAAAAGCCAAAATTATACAAAAAAAGCACAATTTTGGTCTCATTCATTCAATATTGTATTAAAAATGGACATAATTGATAACGCCCAACCCAATCATTAAGATACTGACAGCCAAGTGTAATTTTCTATGCATGAAAAGAATGGCGACAAATTCGCGTACCCAGTTTAGCAAACGCTCGGGGAAATCGGCGCGTGCCCCCACACCGGACATCTGATACAAGCCCTCCATATTGGCGTACAACTGGCTACGATATAGATGATAAGACGAAGTCACGAAAACCGCTTTGACCGTCTGAATCTGCTTGGTGTTTGCCTTGATAATTTTCTTCGCATAGATAAAATTCTCATGCGTATTCGCTGCCTGACACTCCATCAAAATCGCCTCTTCTGGTACCCCATGATCCACCAGATATTTGGCCATAATCTTAGCCTCACTGATATCCGAATGCGTTCCCGTCGAGGTACCCGACACAATAATCTTCGGCACCTGTTGATAGTGAAACTGTTGCCGTCCAATATAATCCAGTGCCATATCCAAACGATTAACAAGCACCTTAGAAGGCTTGCCATGCTTGGACAATTGTTCCCCCAAAATTAAGACAAAATCCTGTTTCCCTTCATCTTCAAGCAAAGTTAGCCTCAGCGTCACCACCATATAATTGATAAAGGCGAGCACGAAATAGGTCATGGCAAATTGAAAAATACGGACAATCTCTTGATGGAAAAAACCACCCAAGAGGAAAGTCGCGATATATTGGAGCACTGTCCCGGCAATCAACACGGAAGCCAAGATTAAGCCCACGACCAGCTGTAGTTTCGAGCGTTCCACTGAGTAAACTTTCAAAGCATAGGATATCATACCAATACCGAAAATCAGGGTAAATAATGGTGCAATCAGACGAACCGTCCTGTCCAACCAGTAAAAGACATGTTGGAATACGGGATGATGATTAAAATTAGGGTCATTTAAGACCGCAATAAATAATATGATGAAACCCGCTAGAAATAGAAAATTATCAATCAAATTTCTAGGCGCGATAAAAAACATCAAGATAGCAATTAGAAATAATACGAGTGCTGCTAAATAAGCTATCATAGTGCCTCCTAGATTTCGTGGTATTTGGCGTAGACTTCCCGTTTGTTGATGCCTGTTTGTTTGGCTACCTGTTTGATAGCATCCTTGGTGGACATGTTTTCATGTGTTTCCCACCATTGAACTTGATCTTTAATAGGCATATCATCTAATGCTTCTTGCAGGAGACTTTCATCCGTTGACGGGTCATCGTTGCCTGCAATATAGAAGCATATTTCCCCTTTTATTGTTTTATTTTCGTCAAAATGACTCACCAAGTCAGCTAGGCTACCACGGGTGATTTCCTCAAATTTCTTGGTTAATTCACGCACGACTACTACTTGTCGGTCAGGGCCGAACGCTTCCTGGCAAGCTTCCAGTGTTTGTCCTAAACGGAAGGGTGATTCGTAAAACATCATGGTGTATGGGAAATTCACCAGATTGTCCAAGAATGCCTTTTTCTCAGATTTCTTACGCGGAAGGAAACCAATAAAGGCGAATTGATCGGTCGATAAACCGGAGGCGATCAAGCCGGTCAAAGCGGCGTTGGCACCTGGTAGCGGTACGACTGTTAGATTTGCTGCAATAGCTGCTTGCACCAATTCAAATCCCGGGTCGGAAATGGCTGGCATTCCGGCATCTGACACTTGAGCGATATTTTGACCAGCTTCAAGCATTTCGATAATTTGCGGAATCCGACTTTGGCTATTATGTTGATGATAAGACATTTGTCCTGTCGTGATATCAAAATGATTGAGCAATTTTTGTGTGTTGCGGGTGTCTTCGGCTAAAATGACGTCCACCGTTTTTAGGGTGTTGACGGCACGGAAGGTCATGTCTTCTAAGTTTCCAATGGGGGTTGGCACTAAAAAGAGTGTCCCTTTTGTCCCCTTGTCAGGCCCTGTAAATGAATGTTGAATTTGTAACACACTATCCCTCCTCATCTTGGTTTGTGGTGTCATCCGGCATAAAAGCTAAACTGCCCGCAAGACCCTCGTCCACTCGGTTTGTCCAAGCACTTGGTGGCCATACACGGGCAATGCCTTTATCACGGAGAAAGTTTTCTTTCTCACGCCGGGTAAATTGTTTGAATCGATATTCGGCTGACATAGCCTTCGACTTACTGGTGAAAGCCTTACTATACAGCATGTGGACCGGTCTACGATAGTCGGGTTGCGTATATTTAGCACCCTTCCCCCTATTATGTGCTGCTTCGCGTCGATCGGGATTCGTGGTATAGCCCGTATATAGGGTATTGTCACTGCATGCTAGGACATAGAAATAATGCAGCTTTTCTGACTTGATTGCTTCACTAATTTCTTCGCTAGTTTCTGCTTTAGTCGCCATAAATTAACCGTCTCATTTCAGGTGTGTAGGTATCTTCAGCCGTTTGCGTATAGAAAGGTGGCAAGACACGTAGTCCCTTATCATGGCCATCTTTCATAAATTCTAAGAGAATTGTTTTGGCTTCCTTACCCGGTTTTGGATAGATAAATTGTAATTTCTTCAATGTTAAACGGTACTTGTTGCCAAGAACAATCAATTCGCTCAATCGTTCAGGACGGTGTACGATATATAATTTACCCCTATTTCGTAAGACAAATTGTGCTTGTTGGAAAATATCCTCAGCCGTCATGGCTACTTCATGGCGGGCTAGCGTTTTCGCATCCAGGAGATTGACCTTTGATTCCTCGTAACGTTTGAAATAAGGTGGATTGCAGGTAACGATATCCATAGAATCCTTTGCGAAAACTGTATTCACCGCTTTTAAATCCATATTATGAATGGTAATTTGCTCATTTAAGCCATTATGCGTTACCGATCTGGCTGCCATATCAGCGACTTGCGGTTGAATCTCAATACCATGAATATGGGCATTTGTCTTTGCAGATAGTAATAAAGGAATGACCCCATTGCCCGTGCAAAAATCAGCAATCTGCTTAATGCGGCTAGACGATACTTGGGCAAAATGCGCCAATAAAATCGCGTCCACCGAAAAAGAAAAAGTCAGGTCGCTTTGAATAATTTCTAATGCTTGCGGAATCAAGGCATCGAACCGCTCACCGTCCAATAGTGTCACTTGATTCATTAAGCTTTGGCTCCTTCATTCTCACGTTCGCCATATAGGATATCCAGACAGAACATGCATTGTTCATCGTTACCACGGCGTTGACCGTAGGAAATATTACAAATATGGAAGCCGTCTTCATAAATGTTCATTAAATTTTGGCGCGCCTTAGACATCACTTGAGGAGTGCCATCGGTGTCGTCTTCAGTATGTTGTTTATTCTTAGCACTTAAATGATCATTTAAATCAGTCAACTCCTGTACGCGTTCACGCAAATAGAAATTTTCCATCTTTAAATTATGGGAAGAGATTAACAATTTATCCCACTCTGCATTGATCGTATCTAATTTGGCGATCATCGTGTGTAAGTCATTTTTTAGTAAAGCAATTTCATCTGCAACTTGGTGTTCATCCACTTACCCACACCCACTTTCTACGCTTATTTGTATACTTCTGGCAAAAATGCGCTAGCTTCTTACAACCGCAACATCTGCCCTTTTTCATCCTCAATGATACCACATGATGTGCTAGACCGACATGGTAAGTTGATTTTTGTTAGGGTCAATTATAGCACACCCGTTCGGTATTTTGGGGGCCAAACACGAGACAAAAATTCTTTTTTACGCTAGCTGTGGTAAAATATAGAATGAAAATATTGTTCACGTAACCCATATCCTAAGTATGACAGGAGTCACCCACATGAAACCATTTACCTTTGAAGATAGCTTTGTCCTTGCAGACACCTATGATGAAACAGAATTATATTATTTTATTGGTAACAGCAAGGTACCAAGTATGTACAACAACAACAAAATTGTCCTAGATTTTGTACCAAGCGCCGAAGAATTGGATATTCTAGAAGAAAACTTTCTAGATTATGCCTACGATTTAAATCTTTCATACTATAGCTTCGTTATGCCCATGAACCAATCTCTAAGCCCCGAACTCTTTGCCAGCATTGGTGAAGTTGGCTACCAATTAGCCATGACAAAATTAATGGTGCTTGATCCAAAAGACTTCAAAGGCAGCACAAAAGCTAAGGATACTTATGGCGACCGACTTGTTATCAAGGAAATTGACGAGAGCGATGCCCAAGCCTATATCGACTTCAATCAAATTCATGACCAGGCCATTGATGCTGAATTTGCTCAACAAAAACAAAATTACTACCCCTGGTTTTTGAACGAACACAATACCCACGCCCTTGCTGCTTTTGTTGATGGCAAGTTGGTTGGTCTAACAGATATTATCCGTCATGCACGTTCATACGAAATCGACAACTTCCAAGTCCTTGAAGCATATCAACGCCAAGGAATCGGTACATTGCTACAAGCTTGGGTTGTGGAAAAAGCATTAGCTGCTGGTAAGATGGTCATCTTGGTAGCCGATGCCGACGATTCTCCTTACGAAATGTACCGCAACCAAGGATATCAAGACGTCGGTATGGAAATCGAAATCTCGCGTAAAATCGAAGAACCCATAATCGCCGATATCCAAGTCTACCAAGCAGACCCTGTTGCTTACATGTTAGAAAATGAATAGGATGTGAGCAATAGCGTTCAGCCCTCAACTGGTGGAAGGTGAATGACGGTGATGACGGTAGTCATCGACTAGTTCATCTGAAGCAGGCAGAGGGCTGCTATTGCAAACTCAACTTCATAGGATGTGAGCGCGTGAGTTTAGACAGGTACCACTGGAGGAGATATGCAGTAGCGAGTGCAACTCGTTGCAAAGATCTCTGAAGTGGAGACCTGTCTGCCCAAGCGAACTCAACTTTAGGATGTGAGCCCCAGGTCCAAAACATCTAGCACTGATAGGCAGTCACTTGCGGGTGGCTGTTTTTTTGTTACTTGGTCAACTAGTTTCAAATATTTAGTTGACAATAAAAATACAAATTGCTAACCTTGTAGCATATGACATTCTCATGAAAGGAGCCTTTATGACTGTAAAAGCTGATTTACTTTCCTATTTATTAGATCATCCAGGGCATTTCTTTACTGGTCCAGATTTAGCCGATCACTTCCAAGTGAGCCGCAACGCAATTTGGAAAGCCGTCAAACAATTGGAAACAGATGGCTATGAAATCTTGCGTCATCCAAAAAATGGCTATGCCTTAGCTAAACGCAATCAGGCGATTGATCCCGAACAGATTCAGCATGGTTTACAGCAAGTTTGGCCTGAATTACAAGTCCATTTTCAGCAGTCAACTACGTCAACCAATGATTTGGGCCGGAAACATGCGACTGATTTCCCCAACCAACCAGCAATTTTCATTGCAAGTGAACAAACGGCGGGTCGTGGACGTCGTGGGCGCCCCTTCTATTCGGCACTGACACAAGGTTTGTATTTTTCCTTGGTCATCACGCCACCGGCAAATGCCGACAATGACTTGATTGCTTCCTTCACCATTGCATCCGCCTCTGCCTATGCACAAAGTCTGAATCCGTATCTAAGCGACGCCATTCAAATTAAATGGGTGAACGATTTGTTTTATCAAGGCAAAAAAGTCGTCGGCATTCTAACAGAGGCAACGTTTGACTTGGAAAGCCAAACGATTTCCCAACTAGTTATCGGCATTGGCTCCAACTTGGCTGGCGATTTTGCCAACGAGAATCCGGAAAACCAACATGTGGCTGGCACACTTTTTGGTGAACGCTTGCCTAGCAATTTCAATCCGAATGACCTGTTCGTTGACTTTCTGACAAGGTTTAAAGATTACTATGATCATCTGGCCGACCGTGCATTTCTAGCGTATTATCGTGAACACTTATTAGGTAAGGGCCAATGGGTGACTTATCAAGAAAATGGTCAGATTTTAAATGGCAAAATTCTTGGTGTAACCGATGCTGGGCACTTACGTATTGAAGATGATCATGGCCTTGAAAAGCATTTAGTTTCAGGCGAAGTCAGCTTTGGTAGTCAACAATTTGTTTAACAGCACAGGCGCACTTCTGTATTTGAACCTAGCTTTTAACATATAGGACCACCAGTGGTTGGCGGCCTTGAGGATAACTACCTACCACACATGTGGGTTTGGTGGGTATTTTATAGCATCTAGTTTTTTATTTTTACCAACGGTCAACCTATCTATAAAAACAGGTGACCAATACACACAAAAAGGAGAATTTTTATGCATACATCTACTACTTATAACTGGGTTTTGGCGGCTTTGATGGCGGTTATTACGCTCATTGCATCGTATATTGTGGTGCCGTTTGGTGCGATTCCGTTTACCTTACAAACGATGGTTGTTGTTCTAACTGGTTTGTTGTTGCCACGTAAATATGCTTTTGTGGCGATGTTTATTAATGCCATTTTGCTATTTATGATTAAAGGGGCCTTTGTCTACAGTCCGTCATATGGTTTCATCATCGGTTTTATCGTTGCGATGGTATTTGCGCGTGCAAACGGTAGTTTGAAAGATGAGACTTGGCAACAGTTTACCCTACGTGCACTGGGTATGAATGCTATTATCTACCTCTTTGGACTTGGTTACATGTACCTCGCTTTGAATTTCTTATTGAATACGCCAATTACTTGGGGACAAACGTTCATGTCCGGTATGATTGTCTTTATACCCACTGATATCATCAAAAATGTGGCTGCCATCGCCCTAGCCTTGGCCTTAAACAAACGCCTCGCTAAATAACATAAACAAAATGCAGGGGGAAAGTGTTCATCGCACTTTCCTCCTGCATTTTTCAATCTTGTTATTTTTTCCAAAAGGCTAGCACCAAATATTCCATTGCTGCTTGGGGGGCCACATTGGCTCTAATCATTCGTTGGGCTTTACCCACTAAGTGCAAACCCTTGGTAATCAAGGCCGCATCCAAATGTTTCAACATGGCCTGGTATTTCCCTAAATCATTTGGGAAAACCAATTTGTCCATCTGACTTTGGTCATCATTCGACCCTAGTTTTAAATACAACAGGTCATGAAAGTGGAAACCCACCAGATTCAACGCTTGAATCATAGCTTTACGGCTAGGTTTATCTTTGACCCAATCCGACTGGACCATGGTTAAACCTCGGGGATCACCCTTCACCATAAGGTCAATCCATTGAATCGATTGACCAATCTGCGTTTGAAAGGTTTCGTTGTCCGCCAAGTCCTTTGCCTCCTCAACATCATTGGTTAAGTATGACAGGGTCGTAGCCAAACTCGCCTTAATGCCAGCTGCCTCAAAAACTTGCTTCACCTGAGCTT
Source organism: Aerococcus sp. 1KP-2016 (assembly GCF_002252085.1). Lineage (GTDB taxonomy): Bacteria > Bacillota > Bacilli > Lactobacillales > Aerococcaceae > Aerococcus. The sequence goes on along the minus strand of NZ_NEEY01000007.1, from coordinate 8,880 downwards.
TACGCAATTCAGGAAAATGAATCATTTGGCATCGGGATAAAATCGTTGGTAAAAGGGCATCCTGATTCGATGTAATTAAGAAAATATGCATATTTCATAGGGTTCTTCAATAAACTTCAACAAAGAATTTGCCGCACCCGTCGTCATTTTCTCTGCCTCATGAATAACAAAAATTTGATGGTTGCCTTCAGTAGACGACATAGACATCCGATGCTTCAATTCGCGCACTTGGTCGATTTTAATGGCATTAGATTCCGGTTTAGCCTTATCTTCCGATTGTTTGGCCTGCTCAATTTCTTCATCAGTTGCGAAAATATTCGCCTTGGTCTTATCATTTCCCTTATCGTCACCCGGGCGCACGTGCAAGACATCCGGATAATCTTCTCGTAAAATACGCACGCAGTGATTACATTCACCACAGGGTTGCCCTGTAATACTTGGGTTCAGACAGTTCAAACCGGCCGCTAAATACAAGGCCATATCTTCTTGACCGGCACCCATCATGCCCTCAAAAATATAGGCGTGACCTAAGCGATCGTTGGCCACAACACGGTCCATCATGGCAGTTAAATCGCCTTGTTTTTCAATAATATCAAATGCATTTAATCCCAATTGATGGACTCCTTTCTGCGCATATACACGAGCAAAACCTATGATTAGTTACTGAAAAATTGAGGGAAATGTGCTTGAACGATACGCAAGGCTTCTGCCTGCATGGCTTCTGGACTTTGGGTCGCATCAATCACTTGAATACGGTCTGGATATTGCGCACGCAAGACTTGATAGCCTTGGTGGACGCGTTGATGAAAATCAATGGTCTCCACATCCAAACGATTTTGGTCAGCTTGGCTACGATTGGCTTGAATGCGGCGAATGCCCTCCTCAGCCGAAATATCCAAATATAAAGTCAAATCAGGTTGACGACCATCCGTGGCGAAGGCATTAATCGCTAAGATACCCTCCTCACCAATTTCGCGACCATAACCTTGATAGGCAATGGACGAATCCACAAAACGGTCACACAAAACCAATTGACCTGCTGCTAAAGCCGGTAAAACAGTATGTACCAGATGTTGGCGACGACTAGCCGCGTACAACAAAGCCTCAGCTCGTGGGTCCAGGTCTGTATTGGCTGGATCCAAGATGATGCGTCGAATTTGTTCCGCAATCGGGTCGCCACCTGGTTCACGCGTCAAGATTAAGGGTACATTTAAACTTGCCTCTAACTTGGCAGTCAATCCATTAATCAGCGTTGTTTTCCCCGCACCATCTGGCCCTTCAACCGTAATAAACTTCCCTAGTAATTGCTCAGTATCCATAAAATATCCCCTAATTCCTTCCATTTTGGTCGCATCCGGCCTCGGACAATTTACATCCTATTGAATATCGCGACGCCCTTCTAAGGCACGAAGCAAGGTCATTTCATCCGCATACTCAATATCACTACCCACAGATAAACCATACGCAATTCGTGTAACCTTTATACCAGCTGGCTTAATCAAACGAGACAAATACGTTGCCGTCGCCTCACCCTCAGCAGTTGCATTGGTCGCCACGATTACTTCCTCAACTGCTTCCTCTTGCAAACGCACCAACAAGGGCTGAATATTCAAATCCTCTGGCCCAGTTCCTTCCATCGGTGACAGCACACCATGTAGCACATGATACAAACCATGATACTCGCGCATCCGTTCCATAGACACCACATCACGCACCTGCTCCACTACAAGAATACGCGTCCGGTCACGCCCTTCATCCGCGCAAATCTCACACGGATCAGACTGCGTAATGTTGCCACACACCGAACAATACCGAGCTCACGTTTGGCATCCACCAAAGCCGATGCAAACTGCAATACGTCCGCTTCTGGCATATCCAACACAAAGAAAGCAAGGCGCGAAGCCGTTTTGGCCCCAATACCTGGCAACTTACTAAAACTATCAATCAACTTGGCAATTGGTTCTGGATACTGCATCTTAACTCTCCCACCTACTACTTACGAACGCTTTGAAAAATATCACCCTTCACTAAGGCACAGACCAATTCAGCCGACTGAACCCACCTACGACACCCCGCCGCAAGCCCGCTAACTCCTGCGAGCAACAAGAAAAATACCATGCGTAGTCAAACCTACCCATGGTAAAGACGGTCATCTAGATACGCCTGTGGCCTTATGTATTAAAGACCTGGGATACCTTTTGTATATTTGCCCATTGTGTTTGCTGTTTCAGCATCCACTTTTGCTAGGCCATCATTGACTGCAGCCAACAATAAATCTTGTAACATGTCGACGTCTTCTGGGTCAACCGCTTCTGGATTAATATTGATTGCTTTCAAACGACGGTCACCTGTAACCGTAACTTTAATCATGCCTGAAGGTTCAGAACCTTGAAACTCTTTTGTTTCTAAGTTTTTTGTTCTTTTTCCATTTCTTCTTGTAATTTTTGCATTTTACGCATCATTTGTTGCATATTTGCCATTCCGCCTGCCATATTCGACACTCCTTTTTTATTCGTTTTATATTTTATACGTTAATCTAATCGTCTACTATTGTAACATTTTCTTTGCCAAATAGTGAAACAGCTTGGTCCACTTGGTCTTGACGAATGCGTGCCTCTTCATCTTCGAGGCCATCCACAGCCATAGCTTCGTTAATTGCATCACTGTCTTGGCTAAAGGCTTCCGCATCTGACGCAGAACCCTTGTCCGCGACTGTAGCCGCATCGTCGCCTACTAAATCACTTAAACCGCCATTCTTCATCGCTTTGACATATGTTTGGCGCGCTTCTTGCCATTGGTCACTCGTTAAATAGTACATTTTGGTTGGGTGACCCAAGCGATTAGACAACATTTGTTCAATCTGACGTCTGGTTTCTTCATCATCGTCTACCTTCTTACACAAGACTTCATAATCGAAACGCACCACAAAAGCCGTTGGTGATGCCGCAGCTGGGAAAGTTGCCTTCAACATAGCTGCTTGCATGCCAGGTAGACTGGCAATCAATTCTTCCCATAAAGAAGAGACATCATTCAGATCTTTCTTGGTGGCTTGATTTAAGACTTGGAAAACTTTCGTTAAGTTTGGTGTAAATCCGGTTGTATTAGAACGTTTAACCGGTCTATTTGCTGGCGTTGGTTTTGCCGCTTGGCCTTGGCCATTTTGTAATTGGCTAGATAAGCTAGCTACCTGTTCTTGAAGATCAGCAATCACCTGACTAATATGTGTTGGCAGTTCATGTGCTACTGGGACAGCTTGATTATTGGCACCAGCGTCTACTGATAGACGACCTGCTTTACTAGCGCCACCCTTTTGACATAATTGTACGGTCGCAACTTCTAGATAAATACTTGCTTGCACGGTGTAGCGGATTTCAGCCTGGGTTTCTTTGAAGACGTCCATCATTTGATAGAGGAGGGCCACATCGATTTCCTTGGCTAGGGCATAGAAGCTGGTATCATAACGTTGCGTCAGACTTTCTACGGCATCGGTTCCGCCTCCGATTTCCTTGGCGATAAGTAAATCACGCACGAAAATCAGTTGCTCTTCGACGAAACGGGCTGCTTCTTGGCCGCTATCAAGTAGTTTGTGTAGGTCAGCTAAAGCGACTGTGACATCACCGTCAGATAGGGCCTTGGTATAGTGAATTAATTCTTCTTCAGACAGAACGCCTGTGACTTGACGACTCGTTTCCAAGGTAATGGTACCCTCAGAGAAGGATATGACCTGGTCTAGAAGTGATAGGGCGTCACGCATCCCACCATTGGCTGCACGTGCGATGACTGCTAGGGCGCCATCTTCGTATTGAATATTATCTTGTGCCAATATATAGGCCATGCGATTTTCAATGTCTTGATGGGAAATTCGTTTGAAATCAAATCGTTGGGTCCGAGAAATAATGGTTGCTGGTATCTTATGAATTTCAGTGGTTGCTAAGATGAACAGCACGTTTGCTGGCGGTTCCTCCAAGGTCTTCAATAAGGCGTTAAAAGCGCCTGTTGAAAGCATGTGGACCTCATCGATAATATAGACTTTATAGGCTGCTTCTGTGGGTGCATAACGGACGTTCTCACGAATGTCGCGCATTTCATCTACCCCATTGTTTGAGGCAGCATCGATTTCAATCACGTCAGACAAACTGCCGGCATTGATTGCTTTACAGATTTCACATTGATTACATGGTTCACCATCGACTTGATTTGGACAGTTGATGGCTTTAGAGACAATCTTAGCTGCACTCGTTTTCCCAGTTCCTCTAGGACCGGTAAACAAGTAAGCATGACTCATTTTGCCGGTTTTTACGGCGTTTTGTAGGGTATGGGCTACTGCTTCTTGCCCCACAATATCACCAAATGTTTGTGGTCGCCAAACGCGGTATAATGCTTGATAACTCATTGTTGTCTCCTCTCGTAACGGTTTTTAATCATCTCGAACATTATACCATGAATGTACGGGTCACTGCACGACTTGTCTATCTAGACTTCGATTATAGAAGATTGAGAAAAGTTGTAAAAAATTACAGGAAAAGCCTTTTTACACGTGCCTTTCTGACCAAATCATGTATAATGAGTAACGTTACAATAAATTATTCCCGATAGGTTTGCGCGTTCGCAAAGATTCCTTGTAACCATAAAATTTATATTTTGGGGGAAACAAAATGAATAAACGACTATTTACTTCTGAGTCAGTTACAGAAGGTCATCCAGATAAGGTCGCTGACCAAATCTCCGATGCCATTCTTGACGCGATTCTAGCACAAGATCCACAAGCACGTGTTGCCTGTGAAACTGCCGTTAATACAGGACTTGTCCTTATTTTCGGGGAAGTCACTACGACAGCATATGTTGATATCCAAAAAATCGTCCGCGATACCATTCGCCGTATCGGATACCACTCAGGCCAATTTGGCTTTGACGCTGATTCCGTTGCCGTATTAGTATCTCTTGATGAACAATCTCCAGACATTGCACAAGGTGTAGATGATGCTATCGAAACACGTGAGAACGGTGAAGACAGCAACAAACTTATCGGTGCTGGTGACCAAGGTATCATGTTTGGTTACGCAACTGATGAAACACCTGAATTTATGCCCGTTGCTATCGCCCTAAGTCATCGTCTATCTCGTCAATTAGCCAAAGTCCGTAAAGACGGTACGATTGACTATTTAGGACCAGATGGAAAAACACAAGTAACCATCGAATACGATGAAAATAATCAACCACAACGTGTTGATACAATTGTTATCTCAACCCAACATAAAGCAGGCATTGAACTTGATCAAATTCGCCAAGATGTGATCAAACATGTCGTAGACCCAATTATTCCAGCCGCTTGGTTAGACGAAAATACACGTTATTTCATCAACCCAACTGGTAAATTTGTTTCTGGTGGTCCAGAAGCTGACTCTGGTTTAACTGGTCGTAAAATTATCGTCGATACATACGGCGGTGCCGCTCACCATGGTGGTGGTGCTTTCTCAGGTAAAGATGCAACTAAAGTGGACCGTTCAGCTTCTTATGCAGCTCGTTACATTGCGAAGAACATTGTAGCTGCTGGCTTGGCCCACAAAGTGGAAATCCAATTAGCCTATGCAATCGGTGTTGCTGAACCTGTTTCAATCGCCATCGATACTTATGGTACTAGCCAATTATCTGAAACCGAATTGGTAGCACTCGTTCGTAATAACTTTGACCTAACACCAAATGGGATTATTGATATGTTGTCATTACGTCGTCCAATCTTCAGCAAAACTGCTGCATACGGTCACTTTGGCCGTGATGATGAAGACTTCACATGGGAACGTACAGATAAAGTAGCACAATTACAAAAATAACAACATGAAAAACGGATGGAACGCTTGGTTCCATCCGTTTTTTGTTCTATAAAAGATTTTAAGCATCAGTTGTGTTTATTCTGCTATTTCTTTCATCAGGATATAGTCCACTTGCCGGTCGTCCCCCACCATAAAGACATGTTCTCCTCTACGCTTAAAACCATTCTTTTGATAGAATTTCATTGCATTTGCGTTTTTTTCCCAAACTCCGAGCCATACATGGGTTAAGCCCTTTGACTTCGCTGTTTCAATAGCATGTGTCATCAAAAGTTGACCAATACCACGACGTTTAAAAGTAGGGCGGACATAAATGCGTTCAATTTCCAAGGTGGCTTCATCGAATACTTCTGTCTGCGCGTCTTCCCAATTTAATTTTAAATAGGCGACTATTTCAGCAGTAGCTGAATTTTTGACAAAATAGAATGCGCTGTTCTCGTTAGTAAGCTCATTGCTTAGTTTAGCTTGATCGTAATTTGTTTCAAGATAGACGGCCAAATCTTCTGGTGTATTGTATGAACCAAAAGTATCCGTGAATGTTTCAATACTAATTGCACGCAATGCGTCTAAGTCTTCAAGATTTAATTGTGCCAAGATATAATTTCCCATATACTACCTCTTCCGTATAGCCATTTTGATGATGTTGAATGACTTTAGGCTACCTTAATTTCGCCCTTATTTCAATAAAAGGATAAGAAAAAAGCATCCCATACGAGATGCTTTTTTTATATATGCCGGCTAAAGGACTTGAACCCTCGACCCTCTGATTACAAATCAGATGCTCTACCAACTGAGCTAAGCCGGCCTATATATTATTCATAAAGAATATGACCCGTGTAGGATTCGAACCTACGACCCACTGATTAAAAGTCAGTTGCTCTACCAACTGAGCTAACGAGTCATGGTGGAGGATGAGGGGCTCGAACCCCCGACATCCTGCTTGTAAGGCAGACGCTCTCCCAGCTGAGCTAATCCTCCATCACGTGTTGCATTTGTTTAAGACAACTATTAAATAATAGCATCTGTTTTCGATACTGTCAACACGATTTCACTAGTTTTTTTGATTTTTCTCAAAAAAATAGCACTTTTTTGAAAAAATAACGTATATATAAGGTGAAGGGAGTGAAATCCATGTTTTATATGTTATATTACGCCATTCTCGGCCTCTTATTCGCCTGCTTCGCATCATTTTTTATGGTGGTGGGCGCGCGTACCGTCCAAAATCAATCTTTTATCATCAGTCGCTCTCATTGTGACCATTGCCAAACTAGTATTCCAACATATGCGCTAATCCCCGTTCTGGGCTACCTACTCTCAAAAGGACGCTGCTATCATTGCCAGCAAAGCATCCCAATCAAGTATCCCATTTGCGAGGGTTATTTTGCCATCTTTAGTCTAATACTATACATCACGCACCCGCTAGCAGATGCTGTATTTCTCATCAGCTATTTCGCCATCCTCACCATCATGGCTGCTAGCGATTGGACTGACCAATGGATTCCCGACCGTTTTCAAATCCTACTCCTATTTTTTGTCGTGGGCCAATTCAGCGTACATCCTAGTGGTCGCATCCTCACCCATAGCCTCTTTGCTGTCGGGATAGGCCTCTTATTCCTTCTACTCAACCTCCACTTCACCAATGGTATTGGCGGGGGTGACATTAAAACCATCTCCATCCTGGCGCTAGCCCTTGGACCCTATCAAACTGCTTGGTTGCTGTTTCTTGCCACAAGTTTCATCCTCTGCCACATTATCGTACTCAAGTATCGGGGCTATCCGCTGCCCAGAGGTTTTCCTTTTTTACCCTATCTCTTCTTTGCCTATCCTCTAATCTTCTATATACTGTAAGTAACAACAATAGATTGCGAGGGACCGATATGCAGATACCACATACATTTATTCAGGGTAAATTTGATGATCCGAACCAATGTGAGGACGCTATATTCTATAACGATCACTTCGTCGCTATTATCGATGGTGTCACTGCTAAGTCTGATTATCGTTATGAGGGCTTGAAAACTGGGAAAATAGCGTCCACGATTATTAAAACATATTTAGCGACTGTGGACTCAACTGCCACTATCCAAGAAATCATTCATGGAGTCAACACGGCATATGAAGACCACTTCTACAGCAAAGTCGATTTTCCTTTGGACGGCGTGTCTCATGGTCCCCAAGCGGCGATGATTCTATACAGTCATTTCCATCATCAAATCTACATTATCGGTGATTCACAAGCCTTAGTTAACGGACAACTGCATACCCAACCTAAAGCCTCTGACGAGATTTTAAGCAACTTCCGCTCTCTAGTCTTACATATCGACCCAAGTCAGCATGAGGAAGCCCGAGCGGCCATATTACCCTATTTAATTTCCAGCAATATCTTTGCCAACACGACTGGCACGCGCTTTGGGTATTCGGTTTTAAACGGCCAAGAAATTCCAGATGACTTAATCAAAGTGATTGATGTTCATGACGGAGATCATATTATCTTTACGTCAGATGGTTATCCCACAATTAAAGAAAATTTTGCAGCTACGGAAGCCTATTTGCAACATATCTTAACAAGCGATCCAGATTTAATTACAGCATATCTTTCCACCAAAGGTTTGCAAGCAGGACAAGTATCCTTTGATGATCGTTCATATATCGAGTTTACTGTGTAACAAAAATCTGCACAAAAAAGCACCTGTCACTAGGTGCTTTTTTGCGTTGGTCCTCTCATCCTAAGCAGTCGAGTTCGCTTGGGCAGGCAGGTCTCCACTTCAGAGATATTTGCAGCGAGTTTCACTCGCTACTGCATATCTCTTCCAGTGCTACCTGTCTAAATGCCCCCCCCCCGCTCACATCCTAAACAAAATAAAAAACCTTAGGCACTATAGTGGACCCAAAAAGTTAGACTAAATTTTATGAGAGTTGACCGAATGGTCAGCTCTTTTTTAATACATGCAATTTGGCTTAATTCCTGTTGTCGACAATACTTCTCATAAATTTCAATCTGTCAAGAGTAGTAGCGGAGCGACTCTTGATAGATTGAAACTTTATGTGAAAC
>NZ_NEEY01000079.1 GCF_002252085.1 Aerococcus sp. 1KP-2016 | reverse complement strand
AAAATCATAGATTTTTCGTCCTTACAGTGTACGTTCCTTGTGAGCCGCGGGACCATTGAAAGCCAAGGTCTTTCAATTTGAAATCGAGCCAAGGTCTCGATTTCATCCTCTTTCACGGCTAAGGAACGACACTTTCAGTCCTTTAACCTGTTCCCATGAAATATTTCAATCAAAGTTTATAAGAATTTTTTCAAAGTAAAAGGCGTACACAACTCTTATTAAGAATTGTGTACGCTTTTTAGAGGCCTTTTGCCCCAGCCTTGTCTTTTTCATATAGCTATTAATCATCTCTGTCGTCATCGTCTAAATCTTCGTTTAATGATTCGTCGATTTTGGCGCGGTCAGAGGCTGAGATGTCGCCTAATGTGTTGAGGATTGGGAAGCGTACGTGGAAGATGGACCCGTTGCCGAGTTCACTTTCTACGAAGATTGATCCCTTATATCCTTTGATCAGTTCTTTGGCGATGGATAGACCTAGTCCGTTACCGCCACGCTCACGTGAACGTGCTTTGTCCACCCGATAGAAGCGGTTGAAGACGCGGTTTTGGTCTTCTTGGGACATACCTTCACCAAAGTCTTGAACGGCTATTTCAATATAATCAACGGCGTTTGTCGCTACTGAAATATGAATTTCTTTGCGGTCCGCTGAGTATTTCACGGCGTTATCGAGTAGGATAATCAGAATTTGCTCTAAATGGTTGCGGTAAATTTGAATTTCATAGTTACGGCGCAAGTCATTTTCAAGGAAGAAATCAAAATCAGGATACAAGACTTTGAAGTTTTGGTAGACCTGATTGATTACTTCGTTGATGAGTGTGGTTTTATCGTAGTACTGGGTATCTACTTGCCCTGCACGCGATAAATCCAACATTTCTTGGACTAGAATCTTCATCCGCTCCAATTCGTTAGAGGATGCGGACAGGGATTCGGCCAAGATTTCTGGGTCATCTTTCCCCCATCGATTCAACATATTTAAATGGCCTTCGATAATGGCAACCGGTGTGCGCAATTCGTGAGAAACATCCTCCACAAAATGAATTTGTTGGTCGATATAATCACTCGTTTGATCAAGCATCTGGTTAATTCCTTCAGAAATCTCTGTGAATTCACCGTGATAATCAGTGACATTTAAACGACGGTCGGCAATATTATCTGCAGTTATATTTTTCAAGAATCGTTTCATGCTTTGAATTGGTTGTAGGAATAAATAGGCAATCCCAAAACCAAATACTACGGCTATGGCTAGGTTGATTAAAATCATCGTTATCCATGACAATTGTTCATCCGCAATTTGATTTCGTGCTTCTGCACTGTCATAGCTGACAAAATAATAACCCACTTGCTCATTTCCGTCGTATAACAATTGGTAGGTTAGGTAGTTACCGGTAAGCTCATTTTTACTACGACCGGTATCTCGTACCGTGGTATATATGTCTACCGAGTCACCTGAATTATAAATGAGATTACCCTCTTGGTTATATACTTGAATCTTCACGTGTTCTTGATTTAAATATTCTTCAAGTGAAATATTTTCCAAGGTCACACGTGTTTGAAAGGCTTGACGGACTTCGGCTGCCGGCTTATTGACCAAAGAATTCACATAATCTTGGAGATAGGTATCAATCTTGGTTACCTCTGTGACATAGTCATTTTCGATGGTTTGTTGGTCTTGATAACTAGTAATGCTGGGGCTTACACTCAAGGCTAACCAAAATAAGCTGGATAAAATTAAGCCCCACTTCCAAATTAATGAAAATGGGTGCTGTAATTTTGACTTGAAGTCATTGAAAAATGATTCGATCATTATTCAGGGGTCCTCATCACATAGCCCGTACCACGGACAGTTTGGATGTAACCTGGTTGACCATCAACGTCGATTTTGTTACGTAGGTAACGGATGTACACATCCACAACGTTCGTTTCAACTTCAGTTGTATAGCCCCATACTTTGTTTAACAATTCGGTACGTGGTAATACGACGTTAACATTTTCCATTAACATTACCAATAATTCGTACTCACGTTTTGTTAAATCGATAATTTCATCACCACGACGAACGATACGATTTTCTTTCTCAACTGATAAGTCGCGGAAAGTAACTTTCGTTTGTTTGTGGTGTTGTTGTTCTTCTTCGATATCGATACGACGAAGTAATGCACGAATACGTGCTAATAATTCTTCAATCGCGAAAGGCTTAACGATGTAATCGTCAGCCCCGTGATCAAAACCAGATACGCGGTCAATAACCGAGTCTCTAGCTGTCATAATGATAATTGGTACATCAGAAGTTGGTCGTAAACGACGGCAAACTTCAATACCGTTGATTTCTGGCAACATCAAGTCAAGTAAGACCAAGTCCCAATCTTCTGCTTGTGCGCGCTCTAAACCAACACGGCCATCTTTTGCGATTTCCGTTTCGTAGCCTTCATGTTGAAGTTCTAGTTCAACAAATCGTGCTAAGTTTTTCTCGTCTTCAACAATCAAGACGCGTCTTTTTTTATCTTCACCCATATTTTCACCTTATTTCCTGCATAATTTAATGGTTAAACCATTTTACGCATCAATTTGTTCTTCTTTATCCCATAATAAATGGTAAGAACCTTCAGCATCTGTACGTTCGTAAGTATGTGCACCAAAGTAATCACGTTGCGCTTGGATAATGTTTGCTGGTAACACTTCTGAACGGTAGCTGTCGTAGTAAGACAATGCCGAAGTGAAACCAGGAACAGGTACACCTGCGCGGATAGCTTCTGCAGCGACTTCACGAGTTGCTTGTTGGTAATCTTTAGCGATTTCTACAAAGTATTCATCTAATAAGATGTTTTCTAAGTCAGCATCGTTTTCGTAAGCGTCCATGATTTTTTCTAGGAAGCCAGCACGGATGATACATCCTGCACGGAAGATAGCTGCGATTTCTTTGTAGTTTAAGTTCCATTCATACATCTCTGATGCAGTACGGTATTGGTAGAAACCTTGTGCATAAGACATGATTTTAGAGAAGTACAATGCTTTACGGATTTTTTCAACGAATTCGTCTTTATTACCGTCAAATGCAGCAGCATCTGGACCCGCTAATACTTTAGAAGCACGTACACGTTGGTCTTTCAATGCTGAAATATAACGTGCGTAAACTGATTCAGTAATTGTTTGTAATGGTACACCAACATCTAATGCTGATTGAGAAGTCCATTTACCAGTACCTTTGTTACCTGCACGGTCTAAGATGACATCAACCATTGGTTTGCCAGTTTCTGGATCTTTCTTTGTTAAAATGTCAGCAGTGATTTCGATTAAGAAGCTATCTAATTCACCCTTGTTCCATTCAGCAAAGTGGTCAGCGATTTCTTCAACAGGTAAATCTAAGTGACGACGTAATAAATCGTATGTTTCAGCGATTAATTGCATATCACCGTATTCAATACCGTTGTGGACCATTTTTACGTAGTGACCAGCTCCGTTAGGGCCGATGTAAGTAACACATGGTGCACCATCGCTAGGCGCTTTTGCTGCGATTTGTTTCAAGATTGGTTCAACGATGTCGTAAGCTTCTTTTGGACCACCTGGCATCAAGCTAGGGCCTTTAAGTGCGCCTTCTTCACCACCAGAAACACCCATACCAATGAAGTGAACACCAGTACCGTTGATTTCTTGTGAACGACGGATTGTATCTTGGAAGAATGTATTACCACCATCGATGATAACGTCATCTTTTTCTAGTAATGGCATTAATTGGCTGATTGTTGCATCAGTTGCTTTACCAGCTTGGACCATTAATAAAATACGACGAGGTGTTTCAAGAGAGTTTACAAACTCTTCAACTGTTTCAGTTAATACTAAGTTTTTATCTGGATTTTCATCAACAACAGCTTGCGCTTTGCTTGTTGTACGATTAAATACGGCTACTGTGTAACCACGGCTTTCGATATTTAACGCTAAGTTTTTGCCCATTACGGCCATTCCGACTACACCAATTTGTGCTTTAGTCATGTATTTTTCCTCCTTAAGGTAACAAAAAGATGATAAAACCTTCTCATATAGTATCAAAAAATCTAATATTTTAAAAGTATCTCATCAATATCAAAGCAAAATTAACGCCAAAATTAAGAGCATATTCATAATTCGTAATCATTATACCACTTTATTAGAAAAACACATTTCTGAGAAGCCTTGAATATGCAAAATACTTTTGTGTTATAATAGCCAAGAGAAAAATATTAGGAGTAATAAAATGGCTAAGAAATTAAAAAAACAAAACACAGAAAAACGTGGCTTTGACAAAATTTATGACAAAAAAGACAAAAAGCTCGGCAAACTATTCACTTGGATCATGTTAATCCTGATTGTCAGCTCAGTAGTCCTATCATTGGGCTTCTCATTATACAGCTACTTTGGCTAATAGGATGTGAGAAATAGGATGTGAGGACCGACGCACAGAAAGCCACCGGTGGAAGATTAGGGCAGACGATGACGCTAGTCATCGGCAATCTAATCTGAAGCGCAGGGCTTTCTGGAGGTCCGAACTCAACTTCACAGGATGTGAGGAAAAGAACTGGCGGTTGCCAGTTCTTTTTTATTTGTTGTCACATTTTCGGAGATAGACCGATCCTGTTAAAATCAAACACCTCAATCATAACGATTTTGACCCAACAATTTAAAAAGCAGTTCGTGGCAATTGAGCAATGGCACTAATCATCCTTCAGATGCTAACGAAGACCCTTTCAAACCGCATTTCCTGTATTGTGAACGCGGTCATTCTAGAATAATTTGTGATGCTAGAAAATAATGCGAAATTTTATAATATAAAATTTCATACTATAAATAATTGACCATTTTTATAGAATGACGATCTCATATTATATAAATAATAAATCTTATCTAGTATGAGATTATATGCTATAAAAAAAGAACATATCATACAGTACCGCAATTCATTCTTGAAAAAAATGCAG
>NZ_NEEY01000078.1 GCF_002252085.1 Aerococcus sp. 1KP-2016 | reverse complement strand
CCGTCTACGCTGTAGCTCTCAACGGCTCGTAGGTACGTACCCTAAGTAACCTAAATTAATAAATAATAATAGATCTTAGGGGGAGTTTATTTATGACCAGAAAAATATATTCTGCTGATATTTTAGAAAATTATATTCTAATGTTTATTGAAGATGGCATAAGTTTTCCAACTCTGGTAGAAAAGTATGGGTTATCGATGCATAACACCATATTCTACCAATATGTTAATAAATATCGAGAGTATGGTTTAGCAGCCTTACAATCTAGAAAATATAATAATTCATACTCTGAAGAACTTAAACTAAAAGTGGTGGAGGCTTATCTTAATTATAACTTTTCAGCTTGAGGCGATAAAATGACCGTCATACCACCTTTTTTAGTATTAGATTGTTTGTGAAAACATATACATGATGTTTTTTTACTATGTAGGAATATGTCCACTCATTTCTTTAGTTTATCTCTAAGTTCTTGCCATGAATATCGTTCTCCATCAATTTCACGATGTAGCATAGCATGGCAATTGGGACAAACAGGAATCAAGTCGTTTTTATAGTCAACGATATATTCTTTTCCAATTTCTTTCAATGGTGTTAGGTGGTGAACATGAATAAAGTTTTTACCGAGTTCACCATATACCTTTTCAAATTCAAACTCACAGACAACACACTTACATCCATAATATTGAATACACTTTTGACGTGCTATAGAACTTCGCTCATACTTGTTTACCAATACCGCATGTACGGCGCCTTCATACGTATTTTCTGTATCATCGGATTCAGGGAAAATGTTTACTGAATAGTAATCATTCATATGTTTGTCCATATATGTTGCTAATTCAGCAGATACTTTCACACCTTTTTGGGGAGCTGCATTTAATCCATGCATCATTAGTTTTACTAATGTTAACTCTTCTGAGTCAACTTGTGCCACTAATCTTAAACGAGCATACTTGCCACCTAATGATTTTATGTATTCTTCTTTTATAAACCAATACTCTTCGTCGTTTACAATTTCCTCACTTGACAAAGATTCTTTATCTACTATTGTTTTGAACATTACTTTCTTAAATGGCTTGGTGCAATAAATATATACTATGTCACCAACATTAAATTTCAGGTTCTGTCTCCAATCAATAAAGCCCCATTTTTGAAAAGCAGATGCATGATCATACATTTTTCCGTTTGCAGGAATCATCCAAATCATAGTTTCCCCTCCTAAAGAGATTACAACATTTCTATCAACTCAGCCTAATCTTCAGTATCTTTTCCGTTAATACAACTATGAGTAAATCGATATGTTCTCACATACTTCAAAACCACCTCTAAGGTTGTGTTGATTGAATTATTAATCCCCGCACCCCACTTTAATTAAATTTTCTACCTTGTCATCAACACTACACACTCCACGTGGGATGTGATTAAGCTATTTATTGATTAAAGTGTGGTTTTAATATCCTATGTTATCAATTCAATAAAATAACTTTGTGAAAAGCTAACTCTAATGATTTCTTTTAATAGTTCATTAACGTAAACTTTATTCCTTACTATTTTAGCATTAATATCATCTTTAATAATTGTTTCTCTTTCGTTCTCCACAGTGATTTTATGACTATGAGGCCAAAGTGTTACGCGCTGAAAAAAAGATTAAGATAATGATGAAACCAAGCAAGAAGATTTATACTGTGATTAAAATAAAGATTTTTAATGAACTTTTTTGCTTTTATTGAGCGTTTATATTTAGATACAGCAGAGTGGTATTAAGTAACTCCTCGATACCCCCCCTCGGAAGAAGAGCTTCAAGACGGCCTAGGACAAAATAAAAAAAAGTCAGTAGAACAAGCCCACTGACTTTTGAAACACTCGTTTTTAATGGTTAACGGTTAGACATGATAACTTTAATTTCGTCTTCATTAATACCTACCATCGCTTCGCCTAAATCAGTTGAGATTTCGACTAATTTGGCAGCATCTTTGTAATTGGCTACTGCTTCAACTATGGATTTGGCACGTTTTTCTGGATTACCTGATTTGAAAATACCTGAACCAACAAAAACGCCTTCAGCACCTAATTGCACCATTAAAGCCGCATCAGCAGGTGTTGCCACCCCGCCAGCTGAAAAGTTCAACACAGGTAATTTACTAGTATCATGGACTTGCTTTAATAAATCATAAGAGACGCCTAGTTCCTTAGCTTGGTTAAAGAGCTCATCATCTTGTAACGAAGCCACATAGCGGATTTGTTCATGGATTTTTCTTAAGTGGGTAACCGCTTGACTAACATCCCCCGTTCCTGCTTCACCTTTAGTACGAATCATTTTAGCCCCTTCTTGAATACGGCGTAAAGCTTCACCTAAATCTCTAGCGCCACAAACGAAAGGTGTTTCAAATTGGTGTTTATCAATATGATAAACATGGTCAGCTACTGATAGGACTTCTGACTCATCAATATAGTCAATTTGTAAACTTTCTAAGATTTGAGCTTCGACAAAGTGACCAATTCTTACTTTCGCCATGACTGGTATAGAAACTGCTGCTTGAATTTCTTTTATCATTTGAGGGTCACTCATCCGACTAACACCACCAGCAGCTCGAATGTCTGCAGGAACTCTTTCTAAAGCCATGATCGCTACGGCACCAGCCGCTTCAGCAATTATAGCTTGCTCCACATTTACCACGTCCATGATTACGCCACCAGCTAATTGTTTATGTACTTCTTCGATTGATCGTTTCATTTTGATTGCTCCTTTATAAATATTGTCTTCACTTTAACAGTCTTTTGGATGTTTCTTAAGATGCAAAAATGGATATTTTTATGGGTCCAGATAGTTTTTTTATGTATAATGAATAAAATGAACAATACGAGGGGAGATAAAACATGATTACGGTGAACTTTAACGAAGACCAACACCTCTACTTACAAATAGTTGATGAAGTCATCCGGCAAATTGCCAGGGACATTTAAAAAGTGGTGACCAATTATCCTCACGGCGGGCCTTGGCAGATCATTTAAAAGTCAGTCTTAATACGGTCATTAACGCTTATGACCAACTGACTGATGAAGGCTATATAGTGCCGAGGGAAAGATCTGGCTATTTTGTGGATTTACTTGCAATTGATATGTTGCCCTCTGAGGAAATTGAGACAAAGCCACTAAAACATGAGCATGCTAAAATAAGTGACGCCAGCCAATATACTTATGATTTTCACTTTGCCAACCGTGATATGACTACTTTAAAACCCAAACAATTATTGCAGTATGCACCCGACGCTCTAGCAAGAAGCATGGTTAATTGTAATTTAAAAGAAGACTTGGGTGCGCTCCCTTTACGCTTGGCTATTGCTAATTATTTACGTAAATACCGGGGAGTGATGACTTCAGCTGACAATATCATCATTACAGGCGGTCATAAGGCTAGCTTACAGACGCTATTTGCCTTATTAGACGATTCAATCTATGCCTTAGAAGATCCTGGCTATTATAAAAATTTAGATGTCTTTACAGACTATCAGCAAAAGACGATTCGAATCCCGATTGATAAATATGGTTTCTCAGTTAAGGATTTGGAGACTACCTCAGCTAACATCGTGATTACTACTCCCAACCATCAGTTTCCCACTGGCATTATCATGGGGATGCGTCGACGTCAGCGTTTATTAAAATGGGCCTATCAGGCAGAAAACCGTTATATTATTGAAAATGACTACTATAATGAGTTCCGCCTTAAGGGCCGTCCTGTTCCTGCTTTGACTAGTCAGGACGACCAAGAGCGTGTCATTTTATTAGGGGCCTTTCGTCAAAGTATGGGGTCAATTTTTAAGATGTCTTATTTAGTTTTACCCGATCAATTAATGAATAAATTCCATCAAGCTCATTTAAAAACCAGTGGTATTTCCAGCTTTGAGCAGTATTTAATGACTGATTTTCTCAATTCTAACCATTTTCCTAAATACATTAATAGCCTGCGGACTAATTATCGTCGTAAGGAAAAAGCGGTTCTAGCAGCGCTTAACCAAAGCCAACTCCCCCTAACCATTAAGGAAGCAGGGGCTGGACTTTTCTTTATTATTAACATTGAGGGTGAGATTCCACCGGCTGACGTGATTCAAGCTAGGCTAGCTGAAAATAAGATCCGCTTGCAACCGGTCAACCACTACGCTAAATTAAACAACCAGTTCGACCAAAGTTATATTTTAGGTTATGCTGGGCTAGCGCTTGATGAAATTGATCAAGCTATTCAAGCTCTAGTCACTATTTTTAAATAAAGCAAAAGACTCAGTAAATTAGCGAAAAGCTTACATACTGAGTCTTTTAATTAGCTTAAATTGTCAAATTAAGTGCAACACAGTTTTATAAAAGATTTCATAAGGTGTTTTCCAATTCAAACATTTTTTGGGACGTGTATTTAATTTCGTTTCCCAACCTTGTATCTCTTCATCAGTTGCATCTGTCAAATCAACACCTTTCGGTGAGTACTCTCTAAGGAGTCCATTTGTATTCTCATTAGATCCTATTTGCCAAGGAGCATGAGGATCTGGAAAATAAATTTGCGTATTATTTAATTCCTCAGTCAATCGGGCGTGTTGACTGAATTCTTTACCACGGTCAGGTGTAATGGTTTTACAAAAATTAGAATCAATACCTTGTAGTAATTTAATCATTTGGTCAACTACCGGCTTAGAAGCTTTCTTCTCAGATTTACCGATTAGTAATAACCTAGATTTTCTATCAACTAGCGTTACTAAGCACGCTTTACCAGTTTGACCTGCAACTGTATCTGCTTCCCAATGACCAATCTCAGTTCGTTCATTAGCGCTATCAGGTCGTTCATGAATCGTATTGGAGATAGGGATCTTTCCTCTTCTCTCTACGTGATTTTTAGAATGGCGTGTTTTACCTCTGTGTCTTAATTTACGGATAGCGCCTCGATTACCGGTTGATAAACCAGGCTCATCGAAGTCGCCACGATAAATTGCACGAT
>NZ_NEEY01000077.1 GCF_002252085.1 Aerococcus sp. 1KP-2016 | reverse complement strand
CTCTTTCATCGCGCGCCTCAGTTCTGTCAGTTGGTCTCGCAGTTCCATCTGGCTCATCCCTTCATGTTTTTGCCTGAATCATATCAGAAAAACAAGAGGGAGTAAAACTTTACCTCAACTTATATAGATGAATAAATTCATGGGATTTTAATTTATTTTGCGCGATAAATGAAAATATTGGAAAAATTCATTTATTTTATTAAATAGGTGAATTCATCCAAAAACATTCATTTATTGCATTAAATAGATGAAGGGATAGGGTCAAAATTAATTTATATCCTCCAATAAGTTAAGAAAGTAGCAGATTATTCACTTATTTAGTCAAATAGTTCAATCGTAACAAAAAACGAGTCGATGGGAGGTCGACTCGTTTTTTAGTATTTATCTTTCATTTGGGAGGAGAAAGATGAGTGAAGAAAAGAATGTTTGGTTTGTTTATTGGGTATGTTTATATAATAGAGGGAAACAGTGAATAAAGAATGAAGATATGCGTCAAAATTGTGCCGATTTAGTGATGAATTTCTTAAGGATTTCTATAGCAAGGCGCAAAGGCATAAATTACACGAAAGAAGATGGGCATAAAAGTTAAAAATCATAGATTTTTCGTCCTACAGTGAACGTTCCTTGTGAGTCGTGGGACCATTGAAAGCCAAGGTCTTTCAATTTGAAATCGAGCTAAGCTCTCGACTTCACCCTCTTTCACGGTTAAAGGACTACACTTTCAGTCCTTTAACCTGTTCCCATGATATATTTCAATCAAAATTTATAATAATTTTTCCAAAGTAAAAGGCGTACACAACTCTTATAAAGAATGGTGTACGCCTTTTTAGAGGGCTTTTGTCCCATCCTCTTTTTCATTTTGCATCTAATTCTTGGGGACAATTTTATTTTTGCAAGGATTCATTTATTTCCCTAAATAGATGAATAAATTCGTTGGATTTTAATTTATTTGGCGCGATAAATGAAAATATTGGGGAAAATTCACTTATTTTGTTAAATAGGTGAATTCATCCAAAAACATTCATTTATTGCATGAAATAGATGAAGGGATAGGGTCAAAATTCATTTATATCCTCCAATAAGTTAAGAATGTAGCAGATTATTCACTTATTTAGTCAAATAGTTCAATCGTAACAAAAAACGAGTCGATGGGAGGTCGACTCGTTTTTTAGTATTTATCTTTCATTTGGGAGGAGAAAGATGAGTGAAGAAAAGTTTGTTTGGTTTGTTTATTGGGTATGTTTATATAATAGTGGGGAGTGGTGAATAAAGAATGAAGATATGCGTCAAAATTGTGCCGATTTAGTGATGAATTTCTTAAGGATTTCTATAGCAAGGCGCAAAGGCATAAAATAAGAGTTGGTTGGGATAAACTGGCCACAAAAAAGAACTGGCAATCGCCAGTTCTTTTTCTCTCATCCTGTTAAGTTGAGTTCGCTTGGGCAGACAGGTCTCCACTTCAGAGATATTTGCAGCGAGTTTCACTCGCTACTGCATATCTCTTCCAGTGGTTAGGGCCATAGCGCTTTTTCTCTCATCCTTTTAAAATTGTGATACTACCAACATGGCCATAAAGAATACCAATAATACGACGGCAAGGGCGCCAAATGCGATGTAAATTTTCTTTTGTTCGCGTTTATACATATAGTTACTTGAGAATAGCAGTAAAAAAGCTGCTACGATAAAAAACCAGATCATTGTTACACCAAGCTTTCTGTTTGATTCAATGGTCGACCTAGCCTAATTTATTTGAGTAATCAATGATGGCATTGACTGAGTCATTTAAGAAGGCAATGGTATTTTCTAATGGTTCACCACTTGTAATATCCACTCCTGCTACTTTTGCCGCTTCAACCGGGTTAATCCGCCCCAATTTCAAGAAGTTGATCCATTTTTCAATGGCTTGGTCATCTTCACCTGAACGGATATTCAAGTAGGCTTGTGTCGCAATCGTTAAGCCTGCTGAATAAGTGTATGAGTATAGCCCCATGTAATAATGTGGTTGACGCATCCAAGTTAATTCAGCACCTGGATTAATTTCTACTGCGTCGCCCCAGAAATCTTGCAGTACACCACGTTTTAATTCAGATAGGGTTTCGGCAGTAAATGCTTCACCCTTATCGATTAGACGATACACTTCTCGTTGGTAAGCTGCTTCTAGTAAATGTGTAATGAAGTTATGGAAGTATGTATTGGTCAACATGTTGGCTAAGGCAAAACGTTGTGTCCGGTCATCTTCCCCGTTGTCTAATAAGTATCCTGTCAATAGTAATTCATTGAAAGTAGATGGTGCTTCAATAACATATAAACTTGGTTCGCTTGAAATGAACAAGTTGTTGGCTTCTGCACGACTCATTTGACCGGCATGCCCTAACTCATGGATTAAGGTATACACATCAGAAAGTTGTTCTGTCCAGCTCATCAAGATGTAAGGATGTACATGACCAGCGATTGTAGCAAATCCACCTGTTGATTTACCAACATTTTGTGCATAGTCAACCCAGCGGTCGGTGTAGGCTGGGGCAATTTCCTTATAGTAATCGTCTCCCATAATTGCAGTTGCTTGCTTCACGTAAGCTTCTGATTCTTTAAAGGAAACAGGTTTTGAAAACGTTGGATCAAGGCTAATTTTTAAGTCAGCATAAGTCATTTTATCTAAACCACGGACTTCTTTCACGTGGGTGATGTATTTGCGCATAACTGGCGCTAATTCTTCCATAATGACATTGATTTGGCGGTCGTATAATTCGCGGTCAACGTCTTGGCTAAATAGTAAGTAGTCGATGACTGATTCGAAACCACGGATATTGGCTTGGGCTTTTTCTTGTAGAACATGGCCGTAGTATGTGGTTGCAAAGGTGTTTTTGTATTTGGCTAACTCAGCTGAGAAGGCATCGAAGGCTGCACGACGGATGTCAGTATCTTCTTCAAACATATATTTGTCTTCATATAATACAAAGCTTAATGGATATGTTTTGCCATTGACTTCAAAGTCTGGGAAAGTCATGTCTGCTAATTTTGAGTTGTTGTAGATTTCATAATTTTGGTCATGTGCTTGGTTAAATTGGAATAAGACATCTTCAATTGTTGATCCTAGGTAGATGGCTTGTTGACGATGGATTTCATCGATGAAATCGCTAGTTTCAGGTGCGATTTCTTTAACCGCAGCTAAGTCTTCTGCTGATTTTTCTAATAAAGCATTTTGGAAGAAAAGCATGTTTTCTGCAACATCTTTACTTGCATTAGATACCTTATGTAATTTCAGTGATGCTTGAGAGTTAGTACGGTCGGCTTCAACGGCTAGGAAGGTGTAATGCATTAATTGCGAACCGATGACTTGAATGTCTGAAGCTGCTAGCACAGCTGTCGCAATCGTTTCTGGGTCTGTTAATTTGTCTTTATATTGGTCATTAAAAGCTTGACCCTTAGCCTTGTAATCCGCAAGACTTTCTTCAAATACAGCCTCTGTTTTAAAAATTTGGCTTAAATCCCAAGTAGCTTCTGGTTTTACTTGGTCACGTGTTGGAAATTGATTTTCTGTTGTCATGCTGCAAGTCCTTCTTTCTCATTTCATTGTTAAAATAAGTTTACCACTAAGAGAGTTGCCTGACTAGGAAATAGAAATGCCAGCTCTTTTTCAAGGGTTATCTTTTGTTTTTGCCAAAAATAGGTTCATAATAATTAGTGTAATTGGTAAACCAATGCAAAGATTTAAAGGAGGAATTTTCACAATGACTATTAACGAAGCGCAATTAGATCGTATGTCAAATGATCCTGGCTTTATTGCCGCACTTGATCAATCCGGTGGCTCTACACCAAAGGCATTAAAAGACTATGGTGTTGACGAAGATGCATATAGCAACGAAGATGAAATGTTTGGTAAAGTACACGAAATGCGTACGCGTATCATGACAAGTCCCGCTTTCACTAGCGAGAAAATCTTAGGTGCAATCTTATTTGAAAATACCATGGACCGTGAAGTTGAAGGTGAATATACTGCTGACTACTTAGCGAACAAAGGAATTGTGCCCTTCCTAAAAATCGATAAAGGGTTAGCCGAAAAAGAAAATGGCGTGCAATTAATGAAAGACATCCCTGGATTGGATGATTTATTAGCGCGTGCAAATGACCGTAATATTTTTGGCACAAAAGAACGTTCAAATATTTTAGAGTTGAATGAAGAAGGTATCAAAGCTGTTGTCGCACAACAATTTGACTTAGCCAAAAAAGTGGTTGCCGCTGGTTTAGTGCCAATCATCGAACCAGAAGTAAATATCAATGCTGAAGACAAAGCTGCAATCGAAGAAATTCTACGTGACGAAATCAAAGCCAATTTAGATCAATTAGGTGAAAATGATAAAGTCATGTTGAAATTGACGATTCCTACAGTAGCTGACACATACCGTGAATTAGCAGCACATCCAAACGTTGTACGTGTAGTTGCCTTATCAGGTGGTTATAGTCGTGACAAAGCAAATGAATTATTAAAAGAAAACTATGACATGATTGCTTCATTCTCACGTGCACTTGCAGCAGAATTACGTTACGCGCAAACAGACGATGAATTTAATGCCTTACTACAAGACGCCATAGATACCATTTACGACGCATCCGTAAATAAAGTCTAGAGTGTGACATGAGGCGTTTAGCCCACAACCAGTGGAAGATGACTGCCGCAGCGCACGCAGTGTGGTGCAAGGTCATCTGAAGTGGGCAGTGGGTTGCCTAATAGAACATATTTTGATAGCGTGTGACAAAAATGGTTTAGCTTTGAAAAATATTTCTATGGGTATAAAAAGGGGTTGGGACAAATGAACTGCCCCCTGTCAAGCAGACAGGTAAATAAATAAAATATTTAAGCCATGCATCAATTTTAATATGCATGGTTTTTTTATGCTGGAATACGCAATCCCATGCTAAGTGGAACTCGCTCCATATTATAAAATTCAATATAAGATTGAAGTGCATCATTTAACTCTTCAAACGTATCGTATGCTTCTAATTGTGGCATTTC
>NZ_NEEY01000076.1 GCF_002252085.1 Aerococcus sp. 1KP-2016 | reverse complement strand
CTCTTTCATCGCGCGCCTCAGTTCTGTCAGTTGGTCTCGCAGTTCCATCTGGCTCATCCCTTCATGTTTTTGCCTGAATCATATCAGAAAAACAAGAGGGAGTAAAACTTTACCTCAACTTATATAGCGATAAATATTATTTAATGCCCATTGGTAAAAATGCGCTTGAAGAATTTCAAAATACAGCTAAAAATAATGGTTATAAAACCGCTATGCATATTAATATAAGCTACTATAACCAAATCTCTAAAAAGCAAAATAATATTATGTACCGAGTAAATATTGAAGAATTCGCTAATTTGGATGATAAAAATTTATATGAACTGACATTTGATTCTATTGATGCTTAAATACGTAAATTTTGATGCGTAAAATTGATATTTGTTCATCCATATCTAATATAGTACAAGATTCCCAATAAGCTCATATTTGTATTTTAAGACGGTTTAAATATATCTGCGTATACTTATATGTGTTTTATCTTTTCGTCGGCAAATGCGGTAAAATTTGCGAAATAAAATATCTCAAGGGTGAACGTAGGGAGTGCATGCAGGGTCTTATACAGGCATATAGAGGTTTATACACAATAAAAAGAACCCAGCAGTATAAACTGCTAAGCTCCATAGTATAGTTATTATTGTTGATGCTACAGGTCCTGCTCTTGCTCCTGCTTTTCTTTGTCTTTAGCAGAACGCCCTGCATTGAACTCCTTAACTGCTCCTATGATCGTGCATACTACAGCAAAGGCTAAGAATATAAGCCCTAGACCTATAAAGAATGGTTTAAAATAAAACCACAGCATGAGGGAAACAATAACCATTGCAAATACGCTTAGAGCTGTTGTAATGATTGATAACATTTAAATGACCTCCTTGTATGCACCACTACCACTGCCCAACTACCTATTGAACTAATCTAAAACCTCTCAGAACAATCTCTTTTTTTGACCCGGTAGTCGGGAGGATTTCTCGTAAGAAACAACTTATTCTATTAGATGATCCCGTGCAGAAATAAATCAATCATTTCCTCCAAAGCAATCGTTTTGCTGATTGTGTGTTTAGAAGAAATATAAGGGGCCAGTGTAACAAAGAAATATGTAGCAATTTTCTCTCCAGTAAGCTGATGTTTTAATTGCTTTTCGTAATCATCAAATAATAAGATGAACGGCCGTTTATAACTTTCTTGAAAGATTTGGTATAGGATGCGTCTACTTTCAATGGAAATGTCTGCTTGCATATCTTGCATCATAGTATAGATATCCATGTCTTCGTTATCTTGTAGATAATAAGACATTTGTAATAGTTTACCAGTTAGATCAAGTTGGTCATTTTCAACAATCGCCAATAGGTCAGTGTATACTTCCCCACCTATTTCATCTAAAACCCCAAGATAAAGACTTTCCTTGTTTTTAAAATGATAATACAAGGTTGGTTGTGTAATCCCAACTTCTTTCGCAATCATTCTAGTAGAGGTAGCCTTATAACCACTTGACATAAACTTATTTCGTGCAACTTCTCAAGTGTCTACTGATGCTTTGTTGAAACAGATCCAAGGGCAACGAATGGATATTTTAGGCTACAAAGTAGTCGATATGGCCGATTTGGTTGCTTACGCTTCAAATGTTGCTGGGTCAGTAGGGGAAATGTTATTACCCCTACTAGTGAACGAAGCTACTGAGATTAATCAAGCTATGCGTCAAGCAGCAATAGATTTAGGTATTGGCATGCAGTTAACGAATATTTTAAGGGATGTCGGTGAAGATTACCGGGAAAGACAACGGATCTATCTCCCAAAGACCTTGCTTGATCTTTATGGTGTTGATGAAGCAATGATCAAACAGTTGTCATATAAGGATGGCGCTATCCCTCAGAATTGGATTGATTTATGGGAGCACCTTTATCAGATTGCTGACCAATACTACTATAGTATTGA
This sequence comes from Aerococcus sp. 1KP-2016, assembly GCF_002252085.1. GTDB lineage: Bacteria > Bacillota > Bacilli > Lactobacillales > Aerococcaceae > Aerococcus. The sequence continues at coordinate 3,714 of NZ_NEEY01000076.1, read as the reverse complement.
ACCATTTCTAAAAGATTTTAGCCAAGCAGCACAACTACCCATCCTAACATCTGCCTATATCTACCATGGAATTGGCGATGCTGTTAGAAAAGCAAATTACAATTGCTTCACTCAAAGAAATTATACTAGTAGCATTGAGCGGGCGCGCTTGATTTACCAAGCCAAGAAAATGTTAAAAGACATATAAATAGGACCGCAAAAAGTCTTAATGACGTGGGTGGGCGCTTATTTTATCCTAATTTTAGGATGTTTAGAGTGTCAACTGTGCAAACCTACCAATAGGACTAAAATATAAGGATAGGCATACGTTTTATAGACAGCAGTCATCAAATCCGACCTACATTAGTAGTTGGATTTTTGAAGATGAATCATTAGATTCAACAGGTAGAGAGAGGAAGCAAGTAAGCATGTTTTTAGCCATTAAAGAAATATTATATGCAAAGAAAAAGTATAGTTTGGTTGTTGGGGTCATGTTTTTGATTGCCTTTTTGGTTTTTTTCTTAATTAGTTTGGCTTATGGCCTAGCGATGGAGAGTCGGATGGGGATTGACCAATGGCAGGCTGACCAAATCATTTTGACAGAAGAAGCAGATGGGACAATGAGTCGCTCTAATATAAATGAAGAGGATTATGATGCGGTTGATGCAGATAATAAAGCTGCAATACTACAGATGCCAACCAATATGAATTCAGATAGTATCGAAAGCGATGAACAACTGTCTATTTCCCTATTTGGTATCCATTTTGATGACTTTATTACACCTGAAGTGACTGAAGGTCGTCAGGTGAACGCTGATAATGAAGCTTTAATTGATGATAGTCTAACTGAACAATATGGCCTAGGAATAGGAGATACTGTAACGATTGAAGGACAAGCGTTTGAAGTTGTGGGATTAACGACAAACACGAAATATAGTATTGCGCCGATGGTTCATATCACACAAAATGCTTTTAGAAACATTCAAGATGCTTCATTGAATACATCGAATACATCAGATAATAGCCAAATGCCTGAAGGTGAACCAGGGCAAGAGGCGGATAATCAAATGATTAATGCTATTATCGTACGCGGTGAAGTAACAGACCTACCTGACGATTTGGCAGTATGGTCAACGGCAGATTTTATCAATAATTTACCAGGATATAGTGCACAGTTACTCACATTTATTTTCATGATTGGCTTTTTAATTTTAATTGCAGCGGTTGTGATTGGTATTTTTATTTACGTACTCACTATTCAAAAAATTGACGTATTCGGCGTAATGAAAGCCCAAGGTATTTCAACAGGCACAATTGGTCGTTCTGTGGTTGTACAAACCTTTATCCTTACATTAATAGGTCTAGTATTAGGCGTTGCCGTGACCGTTTTGAGCATTTATTTGCTACCAGCTCAGGTGCCAACCCAAATCAATTGGCTGTTCTTTATAGCAGTCGGCGGTTTGATTTTACTTTGTTCATTAATTGGTGCCTTATTCTCAGTGAAAACAATAGTGAACGTTGATCCAGCAAGAGCAATTGCCTAGGAGGTCATTATGAGTGTATTAACAATTGAAAATGTACAGAAAAAATTTAAAGATGGGGATACGGAAATTGTGGCCCTTGAAAAAACGTCATTTACAGCAGAGAAAGGTGAATTTATTGCCATTATCGGGCCATCTGGTTCAGGGAAAAGTACCTTTTTAAGTATTGCTGCCGGCTTACAGAAACCAACACAAGGTAGGGTCATGATTAACGGTAAACCTTTTAGTGAAAAGAAAGAAAAGGAGCGGGCGCGCATTCGTTTTGAAGAAGTGGGATTTATCCTACAAGCATCAAACCTTATTCCATTCCTAAAAGTATCTGATCAATTGAAATTAGTAGATAAACTATCTAAAAAAGAGAAAAGTCCATTAGATTTACTGGAACTACTAGGTATTGAAAAATTAAAAAATAAATTTCCAGAGCAAATCTCTGGGGGTGAAAAGCAGCGTGTAGCAATTGCGCGCGCCTTATATAATAATCCTTCAATCATCTTTGCTGATGAACCAACAGCTAGCTTAGACTCTAAACGGGCGATGGATGTGGTGGATATCTTGGCCAAAATGACTAAACAACAAAATAAAACGACCATCATGGTTACACACGATCTTCGTTTAATAGACCAATGCGATAAAGTCTATGAAATGAATGATGGGGTCTTAACTTTAAGAGAAAATACTGATACGACTAAGGATGCACAGATGGTTTAAATGAAAGTATAGTTAGATAGTTGAAGTGTAAGACGATAGATTGGGCATAACAAGTAGTGGTAAAAGAAATTTACCTAGTCCATTTTTATCCTACTATCTCATGTTTTTAGCTGTCTTATAGTAATCTATTAGAAGAGGAGACAAACATCTGAATCTCTACCCGAAAACTGAACACTCAAAAAAAAGAGTGTTGCAAGTTTTCGGGTTATTTTTATGCAAAATTTTCGGTATACTCTAGATGAGTTATACAGAAGGGAGTTGGCAGGATGAGTAAAAAGATATATGGCCAAGCTGAGATTCAAGCTTTAAGAAACAATCCTAATGTGAAAAGTGTGAAAGAGAAAAGTATTACCTATTCATCAGAATTCAAAATAAAGGCAATAAAACAAAGCAAACAAGGCATGACATCCTCTCAGATATTTGAACTCGCTGGACTTCCTTCACATTTAATCGGAGAAGGAAAATCCAATCAATCACCATCTCGTTGGAAAAGATCATATAAAGATCACGGAGAAGATATATTGTTACAGGAGAACCGTGGTTCAAAGAATAATCGTCCATATGGACCAAGAGAACAATTATCGTTACAAGAGGCGCTAGACAAAGCAAATGCCCGCATAGCCTATCTAGAGGGGAATCTTGAACTAGTAAAAAAATTAGAATTGCACGAGAGGAGCGTGAAAAACGACAGAAAAAACGACTTAAATAAAAAGGAACGCTTTAAATTAATTAACCAAATTATTCGTGAAAATCAACTCAGTGGAATGGTGAATCATTTATGCGACCTTGCAGGGGTAAGCAGAAGTGGCTACTATTATTGGTTAAATGGTAGCGATAAACGTGCTGTACGTGATCGTAATGATTGGGAAGATTTCCAATTGTTATATAGAATTTTTCTGGATAAGCATAAGTGTGGGATTGATGGAATAAAAATGGCGTTAGAAGCTGAATGCGATATAGTAATGAATCATAAAAAAATCAGAAGAATTATGCGTAAGAATAACATCATATCATCAATACGAGCAGCGAAACCATACCGTAAAATCATGAAGGCAACCCAAGAAAATGCTACCAAGAAAAACCTTGTCAATCGTCAGTTTGACCAAGGTATCCCATACAAAGTTTTGCTAACAGATATCACTTATCTTCCTTATGGAAGTGGACAATGGGCCTATCTTTCAGCTGTTAAGGATGGTGCTACCGGCGAGATTGTTGCACATCAGTTCTCAACTAGCTTAAAAATGAATTTAGTTTATGAAACGCTAGATAAATTAAATGATGTGATTAAAGATATGCCAGTAATGGAAAGGTATATCCACTCAGATCAAGGGGTTCATTATACCTACCCTGTTTTCCAGCAAAAAGTTGAGAATATGGGGCTAATTCAGTCTATGTCGAGGCGCGGTAACTGTTGGGACAATGCACCTATGGAATCATTCTTTGGTCATATGAAGGACGTTGTATTATCTGAAAGAAGAGAAACACT
>NZ_NEEY01000075.1 GCF_002252085.1 Aerococcus sp. 1KP-2016 | reverse complement strand
GTGATACAATTATTTTTGGTCATGTAGATACCCCTTATACTTTTGGTTTGGTTGCTAACAAGTATATCGTATCTACATGATTTTTTTGTTTATTTCCTTATGCATTTCATTTTACAATTTTCCTAAGTAATCCAATGTTACTTTGGCAGCATTCTTACCTGCTGTAACAACGAATTCTTCGAATAACACTTCTGCATCTTGACTCGCTGTATCAGAGATTGAACGGATTACGATACATGGGATACCAAATTTGTAAGCTACTTGAGCTACTGCGGCACCTTCCATTTCAGCACATTGCGCGCCTGGGAATGTTTCGTATAACCAGTTTACCTTCTCTACTGAATGGATGAATTGATCACCTGATAAAATCAAACCAACAGTCGCGTTCAAGTCCGTGTTACGGTATGCTTCTAAGAAACCTTCGACTAAGTTTTCTGGTGCTTTGTAACGTGCTGGCATTGAAGGTACTTGCCCTAATTCGTAACCAAAAGCACGAGAGTCAGCATCGTGATACATTGTTGCTTCCCCAATCACAACATCACCGATTTGACGGTCTGGCGCAATTCCACCCGCTGATCCAGTATTGATCATTACATCTGGACCTTCTTGGGCAACTAAAGTTGCAGCGATAGTAGAGTTGACTTTACCAATACCACAACGAACAACGATGATTTCGTGGCCTTCGTATTCAGCATCCCACATTTCTGTGTCGCCGATAATACCTCTAGATGTTAGTTCTAAATGTTCACGGTAGTAGCCAATTTCTTCTTCCATCGGGCAAATAATTGCAATTTTCATGTAATCTAATTCCTCCATATAAATGTTAAATATAAAATGCGACGGCTGTCAGTGTAATAATACCAATAAGTAGCAAAATAATCGAGATGTTTAAGAAACGATCTACTTTCGTTGTACCCAGTGTGAAGGTCCATTTTTTCTTGGCGTCTTCATTGGCTTCTCTTGATGGCATTTCTGCTTCTGATTTTGCTGCCAGTGATTGATCAGCTACTGGATCATCTACTTGACTAGTTTCCTCATCAAACAGCTTTTCTCTCCAAGAGAACATGCGCATTTTTGCAGCTAACCCCGTCTTCTTATCTTCCTTCGTGTCTTCCACTTTAAGGTTCTCATTTCTGGGTGTTTCAGGTTCAATTGAACGCAAGAAATCTGCAGAGAATTTACGTGGTGCATCCAGGTCTTCGTCGCGTTTAAATAATTGGGTAGCATCCAAATCGGTTTGTTTGGACACTGGTTTTGGTGCCTTCTCCGCTATTTGACTGGCTACTTGGGTCCCCGTGTGGTCAGCATGGTTAATTTTATTTTTTAAAGCACGGTACTGGGTGCGTGTTAATTGTGGTTCGTCTTGTTGCTTGGTCACTATCTTCACCTACTATCTATTCAGTAATATTTGCCAGTATTGAATGGCATAAATGGTTTTCATATCGCATATTTCACCTGTTTGGATGGCAGCTCTGGCTTGGTCGAAATCTAGATAGGCTAGTTCGATATTTTCATCTTCGTCTTGGGCTGGCGCTTCAGCTAGCTCATACACATCTGCGCAGGCGTACATTTTGATAAATTCATCGTTGTAGCCTGGTGTCACGTAGAATCCGTCCATTTCCGTCCAAGCGTCTGATGCTAGTCCCGTTTCCTCCGCAAATTCACGTTTGGCTGCTAGGAGTAAATCCTCATCACGTTCCACTAGTCCAGCCGGCACTTCAAGAATCGTCTGCTCAATGCCCTTACGAAACTGTCTAACCAGTACAATTTTATTGTTTCTCAATGCAAAAATGCCTACCGCTGGCCCATGAATAATTAATTCTCGATCAGCAAGCGCCCCATTTTGTAAACGGACTTGGTGTTTTTCTAAATTTAGAATTTTACCCTCATAAATTGTTTCTCGTTGAACTGTTTCTTCTCCAAATGCCATTGCTGCCAATCCTTTCTCCAATGGTTTCTATTTACTAAGCTATCTATTCAAGTTCATTCTAGCATTATTTTCCCTCGTCTAACGAGTAGCAACTGAATTTTAGGATATTATTTACGTTTCAACCACAGAAAAATCCAAATGCTCTCCATTATCCTACCCTATCCAAAAGTAATTTGAAATAAGACTAGAGGCCGATGTCGTTTCCTAGTGACAAAGCTATAATAGGTTTAAAATTAGATTAAGGAGTGACAAACATGCATACTGTGCTACGTTTTACACGACGACTAGCCACCTATCCCCTCTCTTGGCCATTAAATTTAACCTTACTTGTTCTCTTTCTACTATTGAATATCCATTGGACCCAAGCAATTTTCTGGCTCGTAATGCTCAACTTCTTTTTGTTCATCATTAGTCGCATCGTTCAATCCCATGTGGATCCGGCTGTCCGCTATCAAGATAAGGTGTTGCAAAAACGCGTACCAAAATCACGATTACCCTATTATCAAGCGTCTCATTTAACCGATCAAGAAATTCAATTTTTCCGCGGTGAAATGGCTGAAGCCTTGGCTAATATCGATAGCATTTTAAGTCATATTGATTACAATGCACACCTGGCCATGTTATTTATCCGTTTTGATACAGCGCGAACTTTAAAAGGCTATTTCCAAGCAATCACCAAAGCACCTGAACAACTAAATTTAGCCAGCGATTTCTTATATCAATATTTACCACAATTGACATCAGCAATTGATCAATATATCGCAGTTAATGAACAAATGGACAAATCAGCCAGCAAAATTCAAAAATTATCTGACTTGCGAAATCAAATTTCTGACCTAGCTGAAGCTGTTGCCGTATCTTATGAAAACTTCACTAGTAGTCAACGTAAAGGAGTATAAGTATGACACATTCTGAAAAAACAAATACCCAAACTAAGCAACAAACGACTGATCACCTAGCAACTTCTGTGGATGATCTACTTGCTAATCCATTCCAAGATACGACGGTTGCAGCTACTTTCACACCGGAACAAGCAACACCGGCGCAAGCTACTACAATGGAACAAACCGTCTTCTCGCAATTGTCCGCCGAACGCCAAGAACAAGCCCGTGCCCTAGCTGAGAAGATAGATGCGGGTGACAGCCAATCCATTGTATCCTATGGCGCCATGGCCCAGAAACAAATTGGCGAATTCTCTCACCAACTGATTAGCCAAGTACAAAATCAAGACTTGGGCGTAGTAGGCGAAGAATTGCGCAATCTCTTGGCGCATTTAAATGAAACAGATCCTAGTCAATTAACCAACCAAAAGCAGAGCCGCTTACAACGTTGGTTTAAAAAACAAAAAGCGTCTTTATATGAGATGAACGCCAAATATCAAAAAGTAGGTTATCAAATCGACGAAATTGCCAACCATTTAGGGAAACAAAAGAACGGCTTATTAAATGATAATCTACAGTTGGAAAGCTTGTATCAACAGAACCTAGCCTTTTTTGATGCATTAAACGTCTATATCGCAGCTGCTCAAATCAAAGCAGATAAACTGCGTAATGAAGATTTGCCAGCTTTAAAACAAGCCATCACTAGTTCAGATGATCAAATGAATATTCAAAAAGTGGCAGATTTAGAACAATTTATCAATCGTTTGGAGAAACGTATATATGACCTAGAATTAACACGTCAAATTACCATTCAACAAGCACCACAAATTCGTTTAATTCAAAATACCAATCAAAACTTAGCGGAGAAGATTCAATCTTCTATCTATACCGCTATTCCGTTATGGAAAAATCAAATTGCTATTCAATTATCCTTATATCGTCAAAAAGATGCATTGGATGCACAAATTGCAGTCACAGATACTACTAACCAATTGTTAACAGAGAATTCGGAATTATTGAAACAATCTTCTATTGAAACCGCACGTCAATCAGAACGCGGTGTTGTTGACATCGAGACCTTGAAACATTCACAACAAAATCTGATTAACACGATTAAGGAAACCATGGCTATTCAGGAAGAGGGACGTGCCAAACGTCTACAAGCTGAGCAAGATATGATTCAAATGGAAAATGAATTAAAACAACAATTATTGAGCGGTGGCAAACAAAATTAACACTATTTTTGCCATTTAACTTTATCAATTTTAAGTAATATGATACAATATGTATATGAACAAAACTGTTCATTGAAAGAAGAAACTACAGAATGGAGGAATTATAATGGGCTGGTTATGGTCATTAATCGTTGGGGGACTAATTGGTTGGGGTGCTGGAGCAATCCTAGGCAAAGATGTACCTGGTGGTATTATTGGTAATATTATTTGCGGTATGTTAGGCTCATGGATTGGTAGTACTTTCTTATCAAGCTTCGGTCCTGTAATTGGTGGATACGCAGTTATCCCATCTCTAATCGGAGCAATCGTTTTAATCTTAGTATTAAACTTTATCCTTAAACGTACTAAATAAGATGCGTAAGCATTATTGAAACACCGAAGCAGGAGCAATCTAAATTGCTCTTGCTTGTTTTGTTTTATATTTTGGTAATTTAGCGGTAATTATTTCACTTATAGTATAATTTCTTGCAAAAAAAAAAATAATTATTGCGGTCATAAAAATATTATGTTATCTTAAAAATAACTTATAGAGAAAGGAAATAGAACAATGGAAAATAACAACAAGCGCTTTTCATGGACTGAATTATTACTTGGTATTATCTATGTAATTGTTGCATTTATTGCATTTAACAATCCAATTGCAAGTCTACTATCAATCGTTTATGTATTTGGTATGACAATGATTTTTGGTGGTATCATCGCCCTAATCGCACGCAATAGTTTAAAAGAACGTTTCGGATATGCTTTAACAGGATCACTTATTTTAGCTATCTTACGTATTTTCTTTGGGATTCTAATTCTTTTTAACGTAGAAATTGGTTTCATCACTATTCCAATTCTATTCGCTCTATGGTTCATCACTGAATCAATCACAGCAATTGTATTGACTCGTGGTATCAAACCATTCTCAACAGCTTTATATTGGATTGCCTTAATCATCGCAATCTTTTCATTAATTATCGGTCTATACTTATTATTTACACCAGTTGCAACATTAGCTATCTTGCCATTCCTAGTATGTATGTACTTCCTTACAAATGGTTTCAAACTAATCGTAGCAGCTTTCGTATAATCAGGATTGTTGCAGTAAAAAACGCTAGTCGGGTATATATCCGGCTAGCGTTTTTTTGTATTTGGGGAGCAACTTAAGTTCTTGTGTTAGATGCTATTGATTGATCTTATGCTATTGCGTCTAATAAGTGAAATTTGGGTCAATCTATTCATTTATTACTGGTGATAGATGAAGGATTTTTAGGGTTTTCACCTATTGGGTAATATAAGTGAAAATTTCCAATTATGCTTCACCTATATATTGATATAGATGAATATTGCCAATATTTTTCACTTATTTGGCTAGATAAGTGAACTTCACTGCAAATAAAAAAGCGGCTGGGACAAAAAATTAAAATCATAGATTTTTCGTCCTTACAGTGTACGTTCCTTGTGAGCCGTGGGACCATTGAAAGCCAAGGTCTTTCAATTTGAAATCGATCCAAGGTATCGATTTCATTCTCTTTCACGGCTAAGGAACTACTCTTTCAGTCCTTTAACCTGTTCCCATGATAGATTTCAATCAAAATTTATAAGGAATTTTTTCAAAGTAAAAGGCGTACACAACTCTTATTAAGAATTGTGTACGCCTTTTTAGA
>NZ_NEEY01000074.1 GCF_002252085.1 Aerococcus sp. 1KP-2016 | reverse complement strand
TGAGCCAGGATCAAACTCTCATGAAAGTTTTCATGAGCTTGATTGCTCATTAAAGTTTGCTGACTTATTTATAGTAGTTCTCACTACTTTAGTAACTTTCGTTACTGAATTGTTGGTTTCAATCTTATCGATTGAACACCTACACAATTTGGTTTGTCTTCTTTGTTCAGTTTTCAAAGGTCTATTTATCGCCTTCGCGACAACTATTTAATAGTATCACGAGTTTGATTGGAAGTCAACAACTTTTTAAAAGATATTTAAATTGTTGTCTTCTCGGTTGTTGTTACGCTGTAACGCAACTATTAGATATTATCATGTGTGACACTTACTTGTCAACGACTTTTTTCAAAAAAATCCAATTACCAAAGGGCAATAACATGGATAACGTCTGAAAAATATATTAGCAGATTATGGGCATATTGTAAATAGTTTTTTAGCTATTTTTTCTTAAAAACAAAAAATAGGAAATCAGCAAATGTTTGCCTGATTTCCTATTGAACGATTCACAATCAAAAAGTATTTACTATACTTCTTCCCAAGCATCTTTGATAAACGTTTTTCGACCTGATAATTCAGCGTAACGTTTATAGTGTGCTGGGTTCTTTTGGTAAAATTGTTGGTGATAATCCTCTGCTGGCCAGAAAGTAGATGCTTCCGTAATTTTAGTCAATACAGGTTTGCTGAAACGACCACTGGCATCTAAAGCTTCTTTAGATGCTTGTGCAGCTTCCGCTTGCTCTTGGCTATTCACAAAAATTTCGGGACGGTATGAGTCACCGCGGTCAACAAATTGACCCATTGCATCTGTTGGATCTGTTTGTTGCCAATAGATGTCCAATAATTCTGAATATGAAATGGTTTCATTATCAAATACCACTTCAACGGCTTCCGTATGTCCTGTCGTTCCTGAGCAAACTTCTTCATAAGTAGGGTTTTCTTTATGACCACCAGTGTAACCTGATGTCACTTTTTCAATACCTGGCATTGCTTCGAATGGTTCTACCATACACCAAAAGCATCCGCCGGCAAATACTGCTGTTTCTTTAGACATATGAATTGCCTCCTCCTTTCTTAAGAAATGAATCTGCTCTAATTATAATACACTATTTTAGTTTTGAAACGCCAGATGCATTATCTTTTGTGATTTCAGTGATGCCACCCATATATGGTACTAATACTTCTGGAATAGTAACAGAACCATCAGCGTTTTGGTAGTTTTCTAGAATTGCAGTTACTGTACGGCCTACAGCTAATCCAGAACCATTCAATGTATGTACGTATTCAGGTTTTCCATTTGCGTTACGGAAACGAATCATTGCACGACGCGCTTGGAAGGCCTCTGTATTTGAACATGAAGAAATTTCACGATAAGTTTCTTGCGCTGGTAACCAAACTTCCAAGTCGTAAGTTTTGGCTGCAGAGAAGCCCATGTCCCCTGTTGATAGGGTAATTACACGGTACGGCAAGTTTAATTTTTGCAAAATGTTCTCCGCGTTATTTGTCATCTTCTCTAATTCTTCATAAGAATCTTCTGGACGTGCAAATTTCACCATTTCTACTTTTTGGAATTGGTGTAAACGAATCAAACCACGCGTATCACGACCAGCTGATCCTGCTTCTGAACGGAAGCTTGGAGACATTGCTGTGAAGTAGATCGGTAATTCTTCACCTGGAATAATTTCATTTGCATAGTAGTTTGTTAAAGGTACTTCTGCAGTGGGAATCAATGTTAGGTGACGCTCATCGTTTGTTGTTGAGAATACATCTTCGGTAAATTTAGGGAATTGACCGGTACCGTACATTGCAGTGTCATTCACTAAATATGGTGTGATTAATTCTTCATAACCTTCCGCTTGATGTTGGTCCAACATGAAGTTATAAACTGCACGCTCTAAACGAGCACCTAAACCACGATAGTAAACAAAACGTGCACCTGATACTTTAGCACCACGTTCAAAGTCTAAAATACCTAAGTCTTCACCAATTTCATAGTGTGCTTTTGGTTCAAAATCGAATTCGCGCGCTTGGTTCCAACGACGTACTTCTACGTTGTCATCTTCATCTGAACCAACTGGTACTGAATCATGTGGCAAGTTTGGAATACGATCAATAATGTAAGAAACTTTTTCATCTAAACCAGCAAGTTTTTCGTCTAATGCTAAGATTTCTTCTCCAACAGCTTTCATGCGGGCAATCTTGTCATCTGCATTTTCTTTATTACGACGTAGTAAACCAATTTCATCGGATACAGCATTACGTTCCGCTTTTAGTGCTTCTGTTTCTGAAATTACTTCACGACGTTGTGTATCTAAAGTAACTAATTCTTCTAATTGTGTTACTTCTACCCCACGTGTTTGTAATTTGGCTGCAGTTGCATCAAAGTTGTCCCGTAATAATTTGATATCAATCATATTATTTCCTCCTATTTTTTGTATAAAAAAAGCTACTTCGGCCTTCCAAAATGGAAGGGACGAAATAGCTTGAAATCTTCTATTATTGCGCGGTGCCACCCTACTTTAAGATTGCTATTCTTAGCATATCTTACGCTCATTAGATAACGGCTAACCCGGTTCTGCTTAGTAAACCATGCTTACATTCGCAGTCAGCGATTGTGTGGATTCATATTACGTCATTACTTGCTCTCACCTACCGCAAGCTCTCTTAAAATTAGGCAATATTACTAGTCACAATCAGTACTTTTTTCTTATTAGCTTCATTATATCCATGACATTATCAAATGTCAATCCAAGTCATATGGGTGAAACCCTGCTATCGCTTAGTTATTGCCACCAATCAATCCTTGTAAATCGCTCACCCAACCACTAAATAAATCTTCCATAATGCGGGCTACTTGAACCACGATACTGACTTTTTCAACATTCTCTGCAGGTACAATAGCATTTGATAGGTCTAGCTGATTAAACAAAGTTTCATCAAAATCTATCGTACTGTTAAATGTGTTAATCGATTCGTCTACAGTTAATGGTGCAGATAACGACAACTTGCCTGCTGCGTCGTATTGGAAAGCAGCATCGTAGGTTGAAACAAGCTGGCTATCTAAATCATAATCCACGGGCAAGAACATGGCATTTGTTTTCGCATATTGTAAATCTACACCTTCAATAGAACCTTGGTAAATCGTTGTATCTTCGGCATTTAACCAAGTCGCACCTTCTTCATATAAGGTCGTCCAAGCTAAATTTTCTTGTAGTGCGGTCAGCAAATTACCAGTATCTTCATAGCGTTGTGCTTCTGTATTAGCCCCTAAAGTCACAAGCATCACATCGTGGCCATCAATTTGACTCATAATAATAATGCATCGACCCGCCAATGTTTCTGTCCCCGTCTTCAGCCCTGAAACATCCGAACGTTCATAAGTATTTCCGGGTAAAAAGAGATTGGTATTTTCTAATGTGACTGTCTCTGTATCCGTCACGTTAAATGTTTTCGATGTAATATTTGAACGTTCCAACACGTCTGGGTATTGGTTGACGATTTCACGCGCCACGAACAAGATGTCGCGGGCTTGCATGCTATTTTCTTGATCAATGGTGTATGGTGATGCTGAGCCATCCGTCGTTGTTAACCATGAACCGGCTAAACCGCTGGCTGTATATAATTCAAAATCTTTGATGCCAAGCGCGATTAATTTTTCACCCATTTTGTCCACAAAAGCTTGTTCAAAGCCGCTAATGTATTCGGCCATCGCAACTACTGCTGCGTTACCCGAACCAATAATGGCTGCATCAATCAAATTGTCCAAAGTATAATAGTCGGTTGACTCGACTAAAGGTACATTAGACAGACCTGCTGCTGTCGATAAGGCAGCTACTTCAGCCGAGACGGGAATTTTGGTGTCTAAGGTCAAATTTCCAGCCGCAATTTCATCATAGACCACAAATAAAGAAATTAACTTGGTTAATGAAGCAATTCCGTGTAACGTGGCACTATTTTGATCAAAAAGAATCTGTCCGGTTTCGCTATCAATTGCCATCGCGGCATCTACGCCTAAACCGATATTTTCTGAAATTTGAGCAGAAAAAGTCTCAACTGTGCCGTCATCTGTTGTACTACTAGTCGCATCCACCGTACCCGCACCTGTTGCTAATGCTGTCGTCGGTAGGACGGTCAAATTGACCCCTATCAAGGCGACCAAGAAAATTGTTAACATTTTCGTCCAGTTATTCTTCACTTATGTTCGCTCCATTTCTTCATACTTATCGTCCGCCTCAAAGTGATTAGGAATTGTAAAGATAAACCGCGTACCCTTATTATCAGATTCCGCGTAAATCTCCCCCTTATGCAATTCAATAATCGATTGCGTAATCGCAAGACCTAACCCGCTACCTGTTTGTGGCTCTGTACGCGACTTATCACCCCTATAAAAACGTTGAAAGAGATCCTTCAACTGATTTTTCGGAATTTTAGCCCCGTCGTTCTCCACAGTAAAGGTCGTGTCTTCTTGATTTTGAACGATGATAATTTTAATATACTTCCCTTTACCACCATATTTAAAGACATTGGTAAATAAATTGCTAAAAATACGCACAAATTTTTCCGGATCAATATCCACCATAATATTGTCGGCCGGGTGGGCAATTATCTGAAATTCTCGACCAACCTTAGCTGATTCCAATTCAAATTCAACAGTAATTTGCTCGACCATGCGTACAACATTGATATGACTAATGGCCAATTTCGTGTCTACCTGTTTCACCTTGGTATATTCAAATAAATCTTCCGTCATGCGTTGCATTTGCAAGGCCTTGTCGTAGGCAATATTGATATACTTCATGGCTTTTTCTGGGTCCTTCAGCTCTTCTTGTTTCAGTAGCGTTAGGTAGCCAATGACAGATGTCAGAGGTGTTCGAATATCATGACTCATATTCGTAATCAAATCATCTTTAGATTGTTCAATTCGCCGCTCTTCTTCACGCGCTTTAACCGTGGAATCGACCAAACGGTTAATTGAATCAACAACAGGTTGCATTCCGTTCTTATCATCAACAGCAATTTTATGATGAAAATTACCTTGCGAAATATAATGCAGTTCGTCCAATACATAGCCGAGTTGCACTGCCCGTAGTCGGCGATATATTCGCCAACCAACGAATGTGATGCTTAAAACGATGTATACCATGGTGAGGCTTAGGAAGAAGTTTTGTTGAAATTGTGGGCGCACCAAAAAAGAGCAGGATACGCTTGTAAAAAATGGGAATAATTGGTTTCATAGGCCGTAATTAATACGAACATAATACCAAAATACAAGATAATCAGTATCGCTAGCCAAACAATCGCTTCAAAGAAAAGCTCTGTATGCATTCTACTTTTCTTCTTTTGCAAGTGCCCACCTCAATCTTTTCAACATTCATTCTTTTAAAAACTAGCGTCGGGACTGAACAAATACTGGCCAGCCACCCCGACGCTTCCATGATTTTAAATCTAGTCGACTTTCGTATATTCAGACGCTGCCCATTCCAGATTAGCTGGCGTTGACTATCGTCATCACGGGCGCTAATCTTCCATTGGTTGAGGGCTGAACGGTTCTTGTCGCACTCTATCAAACCTGCTCCAAGAGGCAGATTTGACTGCGTTTCAGAAAAATCCTTAAATCCCAAAGTACGGGCTTTAAGTTCATTTTCTTCCAACGGTTCAAATCTAAGCGCCTCTTGTCGCACTCTATTTGGCTGTGATT
>NZ_NEEY01000073.1 GCF_002252085.1 Aerococcus sp. 1KP-2016 | reverse complement strand
GTTTTCAAAAATGAGAAATTTTGCGCCACAAAAAGGGCTGAACGGTCATTATTTAAAAAAAAAGAACGTTCAGGGTGTTTTGCGTTTCATTTTTTCTCATAAACATACTCAAAAGCAGTTCTGGTTTCCAGTTTTCATCTATTTTAAAACGGATATAAACAATCTCGCAAAAATATGCCAACCTAAGCGGTTAGCTGCGACAAAAGGGAATCTATTCATATGTCTTTTTGTGTATTCAAACAAAAAAGTGTGAATGATTTCTCGTCCACTGCAAAAGTCGGTGACCCTTTTGTTTTTTTACAAATAGCGATGGTGAAATTTAATGTTGAACCGAAACGATTTTTGAATAATGAGGACTGATTAGCAAATAATTGGCTTGGTCTAGGTATCTGTCTGATTTTTTTGTATAATAGAGTTAGCAAACAAAAGATAAGGGCGGTAGCATGGCAGACAAAAATCAACTATTTCAGCATTTTCATCCAGACGAGCACGCCTTTGTAGAAAAGGTGACCGACTGGTTTAATACCGTAATCGACCAATACGCACCCGTCGTAACACCTTTCCTAAATCCGAGAGAAGTGGCTATCATTATGATGATTATTGGTCATAATGAAGAAGTCAAAGTCGATTTCTTCGGTGGTTACCCAGGCGCTGAAAATCAGCGAGCTGTCCTTGCACCCGGATATTATGACATCCAGCCAAGTGACTTCGAAATTGTCGCTTTTGACATCCATTACGCCGCTAAATTTAATAGCATCGAGCATCGCCAAATTCTCGGAACCCTTCTTGGTCAAGGTGTCGAGCGCAACAGGATTGGCGATATCATCCAGGCAAAGGGCGATTGGCAGTTCTTTGTAGATGCTAAAATAGCAGACTTTCTCGAGTTTGAAGTTGATAAAATGGGTGGTTACAAGGTCAAATTGGTTCGCATTAATCAAGCAAGCCAAATTATCCAACCAATTTCTGACTGGAAACCCATGGAAGTCACACTTTCTTCACTAAGATTTGATACCTTTATATCAGAAGGATTTCGAATTCCCCGGGCCAAAGCTAAAATCCTGATTGAAGGAGGGGCGGCCAAATTGAATTGGGGTCAGGTACTGGATGCCAAACGACCCTTAAGTCCTGGCGACATCGCTTCAGTCCGTGGCTTTGGACGCTTGAAATATGTCGCAACCCTGATGGAAACCAAGAAGGGTAAAATTAGGGCTCAAATAGAACTGATTAAAAACAAATAGGAGGCTATTTTTATGCGATCATCAGAATTAAAAGATGTTAAATTTAAACAGAAAATCTCAGGCTACGGTAAACAAGAAGTTGACGAGTTTATCAACAAAGTTCGCGTTTCAATGGAAAAACTTGAGGAATCAAATAAAGATTTGCAAGACAAGCTAAACATCGCTAACAAAGAAGTAGATGCAGCACAACGTAAAGAAGCTACTGTAAACCGTTCAATCTTTGTAGCCCAAGAAGCGGCAGATCGTTTACGGGAAGAAGCATTAAGCGAGGCAAGCTTGATCGTTGAACGTGCAGAAGAAGAAGCACGCGCTATTCTAACAGAAGCAGCTGAAAAAGCGACCGTTGTGAATACCGAAACAGACAATCTACAAGAAGCAGCACGCACCTACCTACACCAATCATTTGGTATGGTCTTACAAGCCAAAGCAATGTATGAAGATCCACGTTGGGAAAACTTATTCTTCGAAAAACCAGTTGGTGAAGTACCAACACCACAATTGGATGAAATCATCAAAACATATGATTTACCAGTTCGATCAGACAAGGGTCCAGCAATCTTCGATGACGCAGCCGCAAGAGCTGAAAAGGAGCAACGCAAAGAGGAATTCTTCAACAACGATATTCCGGCAATTCCAACAGTTATGGGTAACGTTGACCTTCCAGAAGCTGAGAAAAAGACGAGCGTGGTCCAAGGTGACGTGGAAGCAGCAAATGGTGTAGCCAACCAAGCGGTGTTAGCAAGCACCACAGCAACTCCTGCAGCCCCTGTAGCTGAGGACAATGCATCAGAGGAAGTTGTTGCCCAAGCTAGTACCACAACGGAAACAAGCGAAACAGTAGAAGCTTCAGATGCAACACAAACTTCAGAAGAAGCAACCGTAAATTCGGTTGATGAAAAACTTGCTTCAAGTGAAGAAGACCTACCAACAGACCTTCATCAGAATCAGAAACAACTTCTGAATCAAAAGTCTAATCGAGTTTTTAATTTGAAAAGTTGTCAGAACGTTATTTTTATAGTAAGATTATGACGTATATATTACACACGTAGAGTGGAACAAGATGAATAACGCAATATATCGAAAGAGAATCTATGTCAGGTGAGAATTAGAGCGAGAAAAGTTATTTATTATCATCCAGGAGTGGATTTCTGAACAGGTGCAGCTGCACTCATTAAGAAATACGTTGATCACGATACGATCATTGAGTGTAGAGGCGTATATCATTGCCTGTACAAAATCTGGGTGGTACCACGGTAGCTTCGTCCCTTTTTAGGGCGAGGCTTTTTTTATTTCTACGAGTGAAGTCAATTAGGAGGAAGAATAAAGCATATGAAAATGAAAGAGACTTTAAATTTAGGTAAAACTAAATTTCCTATGCGCGGTAATCTACCAGTTAAAGAAGTAGAACGCCAAGCTGAATGGGAACAAGAAGCAGTTTATGCCAAACGCCAAGAAAAAAATAAAGACAAAACACCATGGATTTTACATGATGGTCCTCCATACGCAAATGGTAACATCCATATCGGACATGCCATGAACAAAATCACAAAGGATATCATTATCCGTTCTAAATCAATGTCTGGTTACCGTTCACCATACGTACCAGGTTGGGATACACATGGTCTACCAATTGAACAAGCATTGACAAACTCAGGTGTTGACCGTAAATCAATGACACTTGCTGAATTTCGTAAATTATGCGAGGAATATGCTTGGAAACAAGTAAATGGCCAACGTGAAGATTTCAAACGCTTAGGTGTTGCTGGTGACTGGGAGAACCCATACTTAACACTTGCACCAGAATTTGAAGCGCAACAAATCCGTCTATTCGGTCAAATGTACGCAAATGGCTTAATCTACAAGGGTGCAAAACCGGTTTATTGGTCACCATCTTCTGAATCAACTTTAGCGGAAGCTGAAATTGAATATCATGATGTTGAATCACCATCAATTTACGTAGCATTCAAAGCAAAAGATACCAAAGGCAAATTACCAGAAAACGCAGAGTTCGTTATCTGGACAACTACACCTTGCACAATCCCAGCTAACTTAGCGATTGCTGTAAACCCTGATTTTGAATATTCAATTGTTGCCGTTGAAGACCGCAAATTTGTCGTAGCTACTGATTTAGTGAAATCATTGGCTGCTGAACTAGATTGGTCAGATTACACAATTGAAGGGGCACCTTTAAAAGGAACAGACCTAGAATATATGGTTGCTGAACACCCATACTATGACCGTGAGTCACTAGTGATTGTTGGGGACCATGTTACTGCTGAATCTGGTACAGGTTTAGTACATACAGCGCCTGGACACGGGGAAGATGACTATTTTGCTAGCATGAACTACGATCTAGATGTCTTATCACCACTTGATGACCAAGGTCGTTTCACTGATGAAGCGCCAGGTTTTGAAGGGGTATTCTACCAAGATGGTAATAAAATCTCTATCGAAAAGATGGAAGCGAATGGTCGTTTGCTTAAACTTTCTTACTTTACCCACTCATACCCACATGATTGGCGTACGAAGAAACCTGTTATTTACCGTGCGACACCGCAATGGTTCTGTTCAGTTGAAAAAATCCGTGACAATACGCTTGATATCATCGATAACGATGTGAAATGGTGGCATCCATCTGGTCAAACGCGTATCCACAACATGATTCGTGACCGTAAAGACTGGGTTATCTCACGTCAACGTGTTTGGGGCGTGCCACTACCAATTTTCTATGGTGAAAATGGCGAACCTATCGTAACACCAGAAACAATTGATTATGTAGCGAATTTATTCGACGAATTCGGCTCTAACGTATGGTTTGAACGTGAAGCGAAAGACTTATTACCAGAAGGATTTACACATCCAGCTTCTCCAAATGGTGAATTCACCAAAGAAATGGATATCATGGACGTATGGTTTGATTCAGGTTCTTCACACCACGGGGTATTACGTACACGTCCTGAATTACAATTCCCAGCTGACATGTACCTAGAAGGTTCTGACCAATACCGCGGTTGGTTCCATTCATCACTATTAACATCAGTGGCTGTAAATGGCGAAGCACCATACAAATCAGTCCTTTCTCAAGGGTTCGTTAATGATGGTGATGGTCGCAAGATGTCTAAATCTATCGGTAACACTGTGTCACCTAACGATGTAATCAAACAACGTGGTGCAGATATCTTACGTCTATGGGTAACATCTGTTGATACATACTACGATGTACGTATCTCTGACGATATCTTAGGTCAAGTTGCTGAAAACTACCGTCGTATCCGAAACACAGTTCGTTTCCTATTAGGTAACTTATTCGATTACGATGTGAAAGCTGATGCAATTGCATACGAAAACTTAGACTCAATCGATCAATACATGATGAACCGCCTAAATGAAATGGTACGCAACGTCCGTCATGCATACGATACCTTTGACTTCATGACAATTAACCATGAAATTACCAACTTCTTAACACAAGATATGTCTAACTTCTACTTAGACTACGCGAAAGATGTTGTGTATATTGAATTACCAGATTCATCAAAACGTCGTAACATGCAAACTGTTATGTATGAAGTGGCAAAAGCAGTGACAATCCTATTGACACCAATCTTGCCACATACAACAGAAGAAATCTGGACATACTTACAAGAAGAGGAAGAATACGCGCAATTAGCAGAATTCCCAGAAGTTGTTGAATATGCCAATACAGATGAGTTGAACACGAAATGGTCTGCATTCATGGACTTCAGATCAGATGTCAACAAAGCATTAGAAAAAGCCCGTGAAGAAAAAGTCATCGGTAAATCATTAGAAGCGAGATTACACATCCACGCAAATGCTGATACACAAGCATTATTAGACAGTATTGGTGAAGACTTAGCTACTTACTTAATGGTTTCTCAATTAGATGTTCACCAAGTGGATAACTTAGGCGAAGACGCATATACAATCGACATCGAACACGCATTAGGTGCAACTTGTGAGCGTTGTCGTGCCGTGAAAGAAGAAGTCGGTACAATTGAAGCAGCACCACACCTATGTGCGCGTTGTGCAAACATTGTCGTAAACAACTACCCAGAAGCATTAGTTGAAAAGGAGGCCTAAAATGGCTTATTACGGAATTGTCAAAACCTTTAATGAAAAAGAAGGCTTTGGTTTCATAGAATTACCTGATTTTCCTGAGGAAGGTGACATCTTCGTTCATTTTTCAGCATTACTTCACTTAGAACAATCATCACTAACCGTTGGACAAAAAGTTCACTTCGAAATTGCAGAAGGAAAACGCGGACCACAAGCAGTAAACATCAGCTTAAAATAAGGATGTGAGCGCGGACGTTCAGCCCTCAACCAGTGGAAGATTAACGATGTTGATGACAGTAGTCATCAACAAGTTCATCTGAAGTGGGAAGAGGGTTGCTTTTCCGAATTCGACTACAGGATGAGAAGAAAAGAGGCTGGGACAAAAGGCCTCTAAAAAGGCGTACACAATTCTTAATAAGAGTTGTGTACGCCTTTTACTTTGAAAAAATTCCTTATAAATTTTGATTGAAATCTATCATGGGAACAGGTTAAAGGACTGAAAGAGTAGTTCCTTA
>NZ_NEEY01000072.1 GCF_002252085.1 Aerococcus sp. 1KP-2016 | reverse complement strand
TAAACAATCTCGCAAAAATATGCACCAATCCTCATCAAATTCATATGTCATTTTGTGTTTTCATACAAAAAAGGTGTGAATGATTTCTCATCCACACCTATCGGAGACCCATAATAATTTAGTGTTTTATAGGAATAATCCTTTGTATAAGGCTACGGCCACAATACCGGCTAAGATTGGGGCAACTACAGGTACCCAAGCGTAATCCCAGTGAGAAGAACCTTTGTGTTTTAGTGGTAACAAGAAGTGAACTAAACGTGGACCTAAGTCACGGGCTGGGTTTAAAGCAGGACCAGTAGGACCACCAACTGAGGCAACGAGTACCATTACTAAGAGACCAATACCGTAGTGAGCTGAACCTTGGAAATCTGCAAAGAATGGTGCTTTGGTAATACCTAAGGCACCGAAGAATAGGATAAATGAACCAACGAATTCGTTAGCGAATCCATACCAAGGACCTGGTGAATTGCTTGTTGTAGAGAAAGTACCGAATACATGATCAACATTAGTTGTTAAATCATAGTATGGTTTATAAATTAAGACAACAATCAATTGACCGATAATTGCCCCAATTAATTGGGCAACAATATAAACGACAACTTCTGACCATGGGAAAAAGCCAGATACAGCTAAGGCAATTGTAAAGGCTGGATTAATGTGGTTACCAGAAATAGAACCAAAAATAAGTGCAGGCATCATAACCCCAAAACCATAACCAAATGCGATGACTAACCAACCGGATTTGGTTCCCTTTGTACCCTCTAACTCAACATTGGCTACCGCACCATTCCCCAAGATAATCAGTAGGGCAGTTGCCATAATTTCCGCGATAAAACGTGTCATTAGTGAAAATTCCATATGTTTCCTCCTATAATGTGGCTATAAAAGCCAGATACGTAAAGTATATCTAATTGTAGTAGCTATGTCATCACATTTTTGCATACTTATTGGTCATAAACCAAAACGATACAATATTGTTTACTTTTCAAAATCCAAGCGTTCAGAAGCATCCATGCTAGCATCATGTAAAATATACATATACTCCTTTAATTTTTGATTATTAACCCGAGATAGCGGACCGACAATTGATAAAGAACAAACAATTTTGTTCTCGTAATTTCTGACTGGAAAAGCAAGTGAATAATTGCCGTAAGTCATCTCTTCGATACTTTAGTATTCAACTTACGTGAAGCCGTGGCAAAACCAGATGGCAAATACTTTGCAACATGGTTAACAGTATCACCACTAGTGCATGAAGTGGCTTTAATGGGTGATGAATTAGGGCAACATGGTCGTTTACACCATTTAGCTTACTGGTATGGTTTACCACAACATTTAAACGATTTGGCAGAAGCTTGTGTGGAATGGGGTATTCCAATTGAAGCTGGTCCATTAAAACATGGTGTTTCTCAAGCCCTATGTATGTATATCATTGAACCAGGTGGAAACCGTATTGAATTATTTGGTGACTCAGGTTACTTAATCTTTGAACCAGACTGGGAGCCAGTAATCTGGAATGAAAAAGATAAAGAACGTGCAATCATCTGGTTTGGTGGCGAGTTACCAGAAACATACTTCCGTTACGGTACACCACAAGTAAGAGATCCGAAAGAACAATTAAATGTTTACAACAACCCAATTAAGAATAAATTGGAACAAGCAAACTTTGTGTATGATGTTAGTGAGGAAAAAATCGATGAATTATACCATGGTGAAACTACCATTGGGCGTAATGATTTAACAAAACTAACTTTAGACACGGATACATCAGTACCTCGTGACGATGTATAAGCGTTCTGCTATATGGAACAAAGTAGCGCATAAAAAAGAATGGGCGAGGCTGGGACAAAACTACTTTTGCGAAAAAAGTAGTCCCACTTTCGTTTATTTTTATAAAGATATAGAAAAATACACGCCCACTACTGAACAAAAAAGTTCATAGTTTTGGGCGTGTATTTTTTTGAGAGACCTTTTGTCCCAGCCTCACTATAAGTAAAAAAGGAGGCTTCGACAAAGCCTCCTTTTTCTCTCATCTCATCCTATTTTAAAATCCGTATTCTGCGTCTTTTTTGGCCATGATTTCGGCTTGGACGTCTGCCATGGTGAAGACGTCGTCGACTAGGCGCTCCATTCTAAAGATGATATCGTCGTTGACGATTTCGTTACGGCCAAAATCACGATCTTCGATAAAGACATATTTGGTGACAACTGTAGCTTTCATATAATGAAGAATTGGCATCAATTGTGTTTCTACCATCAAATAATGACGTGGTGAACCCGCTGTATTGATAACACCAACAACTTTATCACGAAAGGCATTTACAGGTAGCAAGTCAAATAGATTTTTGACTGTTGCGGGGTAAGAGGCTTGGAATGTTGGCATTGATAAGACTAAAACATCCGCTGCCATGATGGTAGTCAATACTTCCCCAGTGTCACCAGGATATTCAAAATAGTTACGACCATCGGAAAACATCATATCTTTTTCGGCAAGGTCAATTAATTCAATATCGGCATCTGGGCGGTAGTTTTTGGCTTGTTCGATATAGGCATCTGCAGCTACGCGAGATTTCGTACCAACGTTAGATCCGCTAATTACAACAGTTTTCATCTTTTTGCTCCTTCTATGTGGTTAATTTTCCTTAGTTTAGCACGGTTTACAAATTAATTGAAATAATTTGTTTTAATTCGAATTATTATGCAGATTGTTTGCAATAGTGATAACTTTTATTGTAAGATATAAGTATCGATAATTTATATTATATAGCGTAGGAGGAGATCCGATGGGTACATTTAGAAGGTACTTTCAAATTTTATTAACTTTGGTAGGATTATTGGCATTGTTATTCGCAATTGCTTTATTCTATCCAATTCAATATTTGACCCCATTTGTACAAGACGTCGTCCTAGCTAATGCGTACGGTCGCTGGGCGATGTTAGCAGCCTTAGCCTTTGTGGCACTGGTTATCTTGTTTGTATTATTGCAAGCATTATTCGCTCCAGGAAAAAGAGACAATCTATTGGTGAAGACGGAAACAGGGGAATTAACATTTACCAAACGCTCAGTTGAAGACACGGCCATTCGGTCTATTCAACATTTAGCAAGCGTAAAATTTCCAACTGCCAAAGCCAAATTTGGTAAATCACCTGAGGATACCACTATTCAAGTGAACTTCCAGGTAGATGAAGTGGCAGACGTGATTAACTTGGCTAATCAAGTGCAAAGTCATGTTGAAAATGCTATTGAATCGACCATGGGCGTACCTGTTAAAGACGTGGACGTCAAAGTAACACAATTAAGCCAAGCAAGCATTGAAGCGGCAAATCAAGCGAAAAAAGCCGCTGCACCGCGTGTACAGTAGGGAGGGGATAATATGTCAGAAAGAAATGATCACACACAATTGAAAGCTGTATGGCGCCAATATAAAGGACGGATTATCGGCTTATTATCAGCCTTCATGTTCGCTTTATTATGGGTCATCTTTAATTTCGCTACAGCTGTTTTAGTATTCATCATTGGGGGCATTGGCTACCTTGTGGGGGCATACTTTGATGGTAAATTGGATATTCGCGAATGGCTTCGCTTTTTTACTAGAGCCTAACCCTTATCATTTGAAATGAATGTATATTCACGATATAGTTAACTTATAGGTTATTAACCTGTTGGATAAACCAACAACAAATATAGGAGGAATTTATAATGGCAGAAACAAATAAACAAGTACAACACGAAAACACTTTAGCTTTTGAACCTCGCGTCTTAGAACGTATTGCGAACAACTCTGTTCAAGATGTTGATGGCATTTTAGAATTAAAAGGTGACTTCACCTCAGGCGTGAAAAGCCTTTTCTCTAGTGGCGACGACAAGACGAAGGGTGTAAGTGCCGAAGTCGGACAAAAAGAAGTTGCGGTTGATTTATCAGTTATTGCTGAATACGGTAAAGATATTCCTGCAGCCTTTAACCAAGCTATCGAAAAAATTAAAGCCAATGTAGAACGTATGACTGGTTTAACAGTTGTTGAAGTAAATATGAATGTAAGCGACGTGATGACACGTGCTGATTATCAAAAACAACAAACTGAAGATGAACGTAAAAAAGCCGAAGAACGTCGTCGTGCTCACCAAAATGGTGAATACGCAGATGGTTCTCGCGTAGAATAGTATGTGTAAAACATGTAATAATAAGGGTCGACGAGGGTCGATCCTTTTCTTATGGAGAAAAATTCGGTAAGATATGTCTAAAGAAAATGAGGGACAGGAGGTTTTACCATGCAAACAATGATTTTATTAGGTGAAGGCTACGAAGAGACGGAAGCAATTACCGTTATCGATTATCTACGCCGTGCGGAGATTCCGATTGATATTGTATCGATTAATGAAGGCTTATCAACGCTCGGAGACCATGGTATTGAAATTATCGCCGACAAAATGTTGGATGATATCGATGTAGATGCCTATGATATGGTGATTACACCAGGTGGTCGTCCAGGTGCTGAAAAATTGGCTGGAGACCCACGTGTGACAAACTTGATCGCTAAACAATATGACAAGAAGAAATATATTGCAAGCATTTGTGCTTCTCCGATAGTATTGAATGCGGCAGGTATTGCAGGTGATTTGGATGGCACGAACTATCCAGGTTTCGAGGATCGTGTGAACTACAAGCATTTTCATGAGGATATTACCTTTTACGACGCTGACCATAAAGTATTGACTTCTAGAGGTCCGGCGACGGCGGTGTATTTTGCCTTGGATATTATCAAATTATTAAAAGGCGAGGCAACAGCTGAAAAAATCGCTGATGCACTTTTATTACCAATGGTTGAAGAACGGGCAAAAGAGGCATAGGATGGCAAAAAAAGCATTAATTAAGATGGTACGTGGCTACCAGAAGTATATTTCGCCCATGTTTCCACCAACATGTAGGTATTATCCGTCTTGTTCGACGTACATGATCCAAGCGATTAATAAACATGGCGCAGGCAAGGGCACTTTGATGGGTACAGCACGGATTTTGCGTTGTAATCCAATGGTTCCAGGGGGATTGGATCCGGTTCCGGACCATTTCAGCTTGAAACGCAACCGTGAAGAAATGTCGGATGAAGACAGGGCATATATGGTGATGCAGATGGAGAAACACCAACATGAACATCATCACGACCATTAAAACTAAAGATTCTAATGTAGTAGTTGGACCAGAGCAAAAGGGGTCCAACTTTTTTTGCCAAATATTTCAAAGGACTTGACCCTTCCCTTAGGGTAGCCCTTATGCTAGAAGTGAGGTGAGGGAAATGTATACAATCGGCGAAGTGGCTAAGATGACAGGATTGACCCATAAAACGTTACGTTATTATGACAGCATTGGCTTGTTGAAACCGAGTAACCATTCGGATGTTGGGTATCGTTTGTATGAACAGGCAGATCTAGACCGTTTGCGACAGATTTTATTGTATCGAGAAATGGGGCTTTCGCTAGAAGCTATCAAACAGATTGTTTATGCGCCAGATTTCGATGTGCAAGGTGCCTTAGCGAGTCATTTAACTTATTTGACTAAGGAACGGCAACGATTGGATGCACTCATCCAAGTAGTGACAAAGACACTTAGCGCAGAGGAGGAGGAATTGATCATGTCCAATGAAGAAAAATTTGAAGCATTGAAAGAGACGATTATACAGGAGAATGAAGCGAAGTACGGTGAAGAGATACGTAGAAAATACGGTGATGATGTTGTTGATTTAGCCAATGAAAAGTTGCACGATACCGATGCGAGTAGTTGGCAATCGATTGAGGAATTGAATGATCAATTGAATGTAAAACTTGCGGAGGCGGTTGCTTTAGGTGACCCGGCTAGTGAATTAGCGCAAGAAGTATGTGATTTACATCGCCAATGGTTGACTTTTTATTGGCCAGATGGCATGTACTCGGCAGACAAACATGCAGCTATCGTTGACATGTACCAAGCAGATGACCGATTTAAAGCCTATTATGAAAAGATTGCACCAGGAGCAAGTAATTTTTTATATCAGGCGATGACTATCTATTTAGCAGAAAAGTAACGACAAAAAAGCGAGAGTGGGCAATTGTAGAGGCCCCCAAAGTGAGACAAA
>NZ_NEEY01000071.1 GCF_002252085.1 Aerococcus sp. 1KP-2016 | reverse complement strand
ATTAGCTATACTATATTAGAATTCGAAATATAAAAAATAAATATTAGACAAAACAAATTTAAAGGAGCGATTATTATGTCAATGGACTTATTAGGTATTCATCACGTAACAGCAATCACATCAAATGCAGAGAAAAATTATCAATTTTACGCAGGTGTATTGGGTATGCGTTTAGTGAAAAAAACAGTAAACCAAGATGATATTCATACTTATCATACTTTCTTTGCTGATGATGAAGGTAACGCAGGTACTGATTTAACTTTCTTTGATTTCCCAGGGGTGCCAAGCGGTTACTATGGTACAAATTCAATTTCTCGAATTGGTTTACGCGTACCAAATGATGCAGCCCTTGAATACTACGAAGCAAGATTAAAAGATTTTGGGGTTAAAACAGAAGCGATTCGTGAAATTTACGGTAAAAAAGTACTACGCTTTGAAGATTTTGACGGCCAACGTTTACAAATTTTCTCAGATGAAAACAATAAAGGAGTTGCACCTTGTAAAGCATGGAAAAACGGCCCAGTACCAGAAGATAAAGCCATTTATGGGTTAGGACCTATTGAAATCACAGTATCTTACTATGATGATTTTGCCCAAATTCTGGAACAAGTATATGGTATGGAAAAAGTATCTGACGATGGTCAAGAAGCATTATTCGAAGTAGGTGAAGGCGGTAACGGTGGTGAAGTGATTTTACGTAAAGACATCGTTTCAGGACGCGGTCTTCAAGGTTTTGGTGAAGTACACCATGTTTCATTCCGTGTCGCTGATCATGAAGCCATTGCAGCATGGTTTGATAAATATAGTGAAATTGGTATTCCAAACTCTGGTCTTGTTGACCGCTTCTTCTTCGAAGCGTTATATGCACGTATTGGTGATATCTTAATTGAATTATCTACTGATGGTCCTGGCTTTATGGGTGATGAACCTTATGAGACATTGGGTGAATCCTTATCATTACCACCATTCTTAGAAAGTAAACGCGCAAGCATTGAAGCTGAAATAAAAATGTTCGACACAAGCCAACCAAATGATTATGGCTTTAAATCGTAATCAATACGTGTTAGAATAGGTTGGAATTGGAGTGATTACTATGAGTTTTGTAGATAAATCCATGCAAGTCCTACATGAAGCCGGCTATAAATATACAAAAAAAAGGGCAGATATGTTGAATGTTTTTGATCAAGAAGGGGATTACTTCTTAAATGCAAAAGAAATTCAACAACGTTTAGAAACACAGTATCCAGGTATTTCCTTCGACACGATTTACCGGAATTTAAAATTATTTGAAGAATACCATTTCTTGGAAACTTCAGAAATAAGTGGCGAAATGGTTTTTAGAAAGCATTGCAATCCAAATATGGGACATCATCACCATTTTATTTGTATGAATTGTGGTAAAACACAAGCCATCCAATCCTGTCCCGTTTCATTTTTTCAAGACCAATTACCTGGCTGCCAAATTATCAATCACACTATAGAACTGCAAGGTTTGTGTGCAGATTGCCAAGTATAAAAAAATACTACAAAAAACGTAATTTTCTATCTATTCTGTTATCAGTATTGATAATGGTAAGGGTGGTAATTACGTTTTTTGTGTATCTTAAATATTAGTCGAGGGTTAATTTCGCTCTGTTTTTGTATAAAATAATTTTAAATAGACCTTTACAAATGAATTACCTATATCCTATACTAAAAGTAGCGAATATCTTTAATTTCATCCTGAGAGGTGAAAAAGATAGAGTTCACGTTAATAACAACAAGGACCTCCTTGTATGGTTAGGCGTCTCTATCTAGGGATTCGAAATACATACAAATAGGAGGTTTTTTATTATGGATAATTTTAGGGAAAAGAATCAAGTAGATGGGAAAATTGCGGTGAATTCAGGTGATTCAGCCAATGAAAGGGGTGTTGAACAAGTAGATGCATCCAGTCATTTTGTAGCCGTTTCATCACGCACACAAACATTTTGGCAGATGTTTGTGATCATGATGGGTTTTACCTTCTTTTCACCAAGTATGATTGCTGGTGGGCAATTAGGTTTAGGCTTAAACATGCGTGATTTTATCATTGCCGTTGTGCTTGGGAACTTGTTCCTATGCATTTATACTGGATTACTCGGATATATTGGTCAACAAACAGGTTTCTCATTGGATGCGTTAGCAGTGAAGTCCTTTGGTGTAAAAGGGTCATTCGTACCTTCACTCTTGATTGGTATTACGCAGATGGGGTGGACAGGTGTTGGGTTAGCGATGTTTGCCCTACCAGTAGCAAATTATTTCAATATGAATCCGTATTTGTTAGTAGCCATTTTCGGTATTTTAGTACTATGGACTACCTTACACGGTGTAAAAGGGATTGCAGCGCTAGGGACCATTGCTGTTCCAGCTATCCTAATTTTAGGCTTATATTCAACGTATGTATCGATCGATGCTGTTGATGGGGTTGCGCATTTATTTTCTGATAATCCAGCAAAACCCTTAACCATGTCCACTGCACTTAGTATCGTAATCGGAAACTTTATTTCTGGCGGTACAGCCACACCAAACTTTACCCGATACGGCAAAAATGCTGTGCCTACAATTATTGCAACGGGCATTGCTTTCTTTATTGGTAATACTTTAATGTTTGTATTTGGGGCGTCTGGTGCCGGTGCGTTTGGTAAAGCAGATATTTTTGATGTGCTGATTATGCAAGGATTGGCAATACCCGGTGTTTTATCTTTGGGATTCAATATTTGGACCACCAACAATAATTCTTTATATACGGCTGGATTATCGTTTTCTAGTGTGTCTAAAATGAGTTTTAAAAGATCTACTGTTTTGATGGGTGTATTGGCAACATTACTTTCAGTCTTTTTATATAATAACTTTACTGCCTACCTATCATTTTTAGGTGCCATGATTCCACCAATCGGAGGAATTATCATTGTGCACTATTTTATGCATCGTAAAGATTATCAGGATCAATCTTTTTCTGATACTATTGATTACAAAGCGATAATAGCATTGGTAATTGGTATTTTATTCGGTACCTTTTATCAACAGGGAATTGCAAGTGTTAATAGTTTAGTAATGACGGTTGTAGTGTATCTATTCGCTAGTTTGATTCAGAAAGCAAAATAAGGAGGCAGATTATATGTTAATTAAAAATGTATTTATCGAAAATAGCACTGATTTGAAAGATATCCGAATTGAAGATGGTGTATTTACTGCGATAGAAGATTCAATTGCACCGCGCCCAGATGAAGAAGTCATCGATGCGGGCAGTAAGTTAGCGTTACCGCCATTTATTGAGCCTCATATCCATCTAGACACGACCCTAACAGCTGGTCAACCAAAATGGAATGAATCTGGAACGCTTTTTGAAGGTATTGAAACCTGGGCTTTACGTAAAGCAACCTTAACCAAAAAAGATATTAAAGAACGCGTTAATCGTTTGGTCCGGGTGCAAGCAGCAAACGGGATTCAATTTGTCCGAACTCATGTAGATTCAACGGATCCTAAACTTTTGGCAATGGAAGCTTTGCTTGAATTAAAAGAAGATTTAAAAGATTCGATTGATATTCAAATTACCGCTTTCCCTCAAGAAGGGATTCATTCTTTTCCAAATGGCAAAGAATTACTTGAAGATGCTGTCAAAATGGGTGCCGATGTTGTCGGGGCAATTCCTCATTACGAATTCAACAGGGAATACAGTGTTGAATCATTACGTTATGCCGTTGGACTAGCTGAAAAATATAATAAATTAGTAGATGTACATTGTGATGAAATTGATGATGAACAATCACGAGGCCTTGAAACCCTTGCCACTTTAGCATACGAGACAGGTATGAAAGATCGTGTGACTGCTTCACATACAACGGCGATGCATAGTTATAACAATGCCTATGTATACAAATTAATGCGTTTATTGAAGATGTCTGATATTAATTTTGTTGCGAATCCGTTAGTGAATATTCATCTACAAGGACGAATGGATACTTATCCTAAACGTCGCGGACTAACTCGCGTAAAGGAATTAATGGAAAACGGAAATACAGTCGCATTTGGCCACGATGACGTTTTTGACCCATGGTACACCCACTTGGAGATGGCAACCCATTAGAAGTAATTCATATGGGCTTGCACGTAGGTCAATTGATGGGCTATCAAGATATCATGAATAGTTATCAATTTTCGACACATGCTGCTGCTAAAGTAATGCACATTCAAGATCGCTACGGAATTGAACTAGGTAAACCAGCAAATTTGATTATCATGAACAATGATAACTTCTACAATGCATTAAACCAACGCTCAGAAGTTTTATTCAATATTCGTGAAGGTCGTGTCATTGCGAAAACAGCACCTAAAGAAAAAGAAGTATTATTCTAAAATACTTTCCTTCGATTTTTGTGGGAATATTAGTTTTAAGCGAATAAGGATGGGACAAAATGGTCCCATCCTTTTCATTTTGTTTTTGAAAAATGAGAAACTTGGTTAAATCGAGAGCAAAGTATTTATAGGGGCAATTATTATTTTGAATAGTCCCGTTTTTTGAACATATGTGGGACTATTCTTCAAAATGGTCCCGCTTCCATTGTAGTTTTGCCTATTATTATTCAGGATAGTCTCATTTTTAATGGATGCGAGAGATTACTTCTCGAAATAGTTGCACTAGTTGAGGGCGAGCGGTACTATTTGCGACACAAGTTACAAATTAGGCGCATAAATAAATTTAAACAGGGCGCTAACATTGCTAACCCAATCGCATCTTAAAAAACGAACGTTGATTCAGTTTTAAGTTATATTTGTTAATAAATTAAACATTTTACCCCCAAATATTCTTTTTTGTACTATAATATTATTACATATTGTCGAATATTTACAAAATAGAAGGAGAAGATGTATGGATTTATTAGCAGGTGAACTATTTGCAGTGACTGCCGAAAAAGGGTTAAAGAAAACGAAAAATAGACTAATGAAGACCTTGGTATCTAGTATGTTAGCTGGCGTGTATATTGGCATAGGTTATATTGCGTATTTAAAGACTTTGTCAGTATCTGATGGCGATTATGCTTCATTAATCGGGGCAAGTTTATTTCCATTAGGCTTAACTTTAGTGCTGGTAGCGGGGGCAGAACTTTTTACGGGTAATTGCATGGATGTGGCAATGGCCTTTTTCGCAAAAAAAATTACCTTTCCAGCGTTAGTAAAAAATTGGGCTTTGGTGTTTGTCGGTAATTTTCTTGGTTCTTTTTTATTAGCCTTTGTTTACGGTGAGGGTTTAGGCTTTACCAAAACGTTGTTGGCGGAAAACATCTTGGCGCCAGTTGTGCTATCCAAAATTAGCAGTAGTCCACTTCAAATGATTGTTTCTGGGATGTTCTGTAACATAATGGTCTGTTTAGGGGTATGGTTAGCCAATTCTACAAAAAATAATGCTAGCAAAGCCATCTTATTATGGGTGCCCATTACAGTCTTTGTATTCTTAGGTCTACAACATAGCGTAGCAAATATGTTTTTACTTAGTGCAGGACTACTTGCTGGCATAAATACCTTTGGACAAATGCTAGTAAATCTTCTATTTGTTGGTTTGGGTAATATCATTGGAGGGGCTTTATTCGTAGGTGGTTCCTACACCTATCTAAACAGAAATTAATCTTTTTTGTTTAAATATATCCTTAGTAGATGTTTGACTTTCGAGTCATAATGACGTATAATTCACTAGAACGTTTTTTCAAGTATGAAAGAACGATTTGTAGTAACGAGGGGAGGGAAATGTCATGTCAAAAACTGTAGTTCGTAAAAACGAATCACTTGACGACGCTCTTCGTCGCTTCAAACGTTCAGTTTCAAAATCTGGCACAATACAAGAAGCACGTAAACGTGAATTCTACGAAAAACCTTCAGTAAAACGTAAGAAAAAATCTGAAGCTGCTCGTAAACGTAAATTCTAATCGTTGAGTGTTGCTATAAAGGAGGCGAATCATGGCTTTATTAGATCAACTAAATACCGATATGAAGGTAGCCATGAAAGCTAAAGATAAATTTAAGTTATCTGTGATCCGCATGCTAAAATCAGCTGTTCAAAACGCTGAAATAAGCAAGGGTAGCTCTTTGTCTGAAGAAGAAGAAATTGAACTTTTGGCTCGTGAGTTGAAGCAACGAAAAGAGTCGGAAGCAGAATTCCGTCAAGCAGACCATAGTGATTTAGCAGATGACGCGGTTGCTGAAATTGCAATTATTACTGAATATCTGCCTGAACAATTATCAGAAGAAGAATTAGATGCAGGTGTTAAACAAGTCATTGACGAAGTTGGCGCTACATCTATGAAAGACTTTGGTAAAGTGATGCAGACAGCGGTAGCCAAATTCAAAGGCCAAGCTGATGGTAATGCAATCCAAACAGTAGCAAAAAAATACTTGAGCTAATTAAGTAAAAAAGGCTCTTCGACATTTAATGTGGATAGCTTAATTTAAGCAAGAAACTTAAATTCATTTTATATGGATTTGAGTTTCTTTTTTATTTTAAATGAGATTTGATAAAAGAAGAACTATCTTTTTTGTCCTT
>NZ_NEEY01000070.1 GCF_002252085.1 Aerococcus sp. 1KP-2016 | reverse complement strand
TGTACGCCTTTTACTTTGAAAAATTCTTATAAATTTTGATTGAAATATATCATGGGAACAGGTTAAAGGACTGAAAGTGTAGTTCCTTAGCCGTGACAGAGGATGAAATCGAGACCTTGGCTCGATTCAAATTGAAAGACCTTGGCTTTCAATGATCCCACGGCTCACAAGGAACGTACACTGTAAGGACGAAAAATCTATGATTTTAATCTTTTGTCCCAGCCTCTTTTAACGGAACGCGGTTTTATGTGACAAAATAGTACCGCTTTATCACAGTGAGCGATATTGTTTCGGTAAATAGTACCCTTTATCCGCTTATTTCACATTGAATAAATACAATAGAATGAATCAGGTAAATGATACATACATACATTAATTTTTTTGGATATTACCGCTTTTAAATAAAGGATTGTTCACGAGTGATCGTTTTTGGAAAATCAAAAGTTGTTGACAAAGAAATGCATATAAACTATATTAAGTTTATGAAAATTAAATAGTCTTCAGGGCAGGGTGGAATTCCCGACCGGTGGTATAGCCCACGAACCGAAAGGTAGATTCGATTAGATTTCGAAGCCGACAGTAAAGTCTGGATGAAGAGAAGACATCATAAAGAATTTTGAAGATATGTAAGGAAGGTCTATGTGACACCCTTTGTTTCTTTGATTTAAATTCTTTTAGCATTGTATATTATACAAGTGATTGTGTAAGCCCTGGAATGAACTTTATTCCAGGGCTTTTCTTGTACTATCAGTTTTTTTTGGGCGAACTTTTTTCCAGCTCGCCAGACTGTTTAGTAAATCATTTGCACAGATATCGTTTGTAATGCAAAAGCCCTGATATTGATGATCAGGGCTTTTTTATTTGGAAATGGGGGTTGTTAGGCATGGTTAAGGAAACGGATGAATATTATATGGGCGTAGCGCTGACTTTAGCAGAAAAAGGGCGTGGCAAGGTGGCGCCAAATCCAATGGTAGGCGCCGTGATTGTGAAAGATGATCGTATTATTGGACAAGGCTATCACGAGCAATACGGGCAAGATCATGCGGAAGTGAATGCTTTTCGTTCAGCAAATGAGGATGTGGCTGGGGCAACCATTTACGTTACTTTAGAACCCTGTTCGCATTACGGGAAGACGCCACCGTGTGCGGATCTGATAATTGCCAAGCACATCCAACGGGTAGTTGTTGGGGCTTTGGATCCGAATCCTTTAGTGGCGGGGCGTGGTATTCAAAAATTAAGAGACGCGGGTCTAGAGGTTGTGACTGATGTTTTGGCAGAGAAGAGTCGACAACTAAACGAGGTTTTTATGAAATTTATCACTGAAAAACGACCATTTGTGGTACTCAAAACGGCCATGAGTCTGGATGGAAAAATTGCTACTACATGCGGTGAATCTCAATGGATTTCAGGGGATGCTTCTAGGAAACAGGTGCATGCTACCCGCGGACACTTAACGGGCATAATGGTTGGCATCAACACAGTGTTGAAAGATAATCCCCGATTGACCGCTCGGCTAGCCAATAGCAAGAATCCAAGGCGCATTGTGGTTGACAGTAGTTTGCGGATGCCCTTGGATCGACAGATTTTAGAGGACCAAGAAGATGCGCCAACTATAATCGTCACGACTGATAAGGCCAATCCTAGCAAAATGACTAGTTTGTTGGAAAAAGGCGTGCAGGTGATTACTGTGGCGGCTCATCAAGGACGGGTAGATTTACAAGCAGCGATGACAAAACTAGGGGAACTCAATATCGATAGCATTTTGCTCGAAGGCGGAGCTGAATTAAATTATGCAGCATTAGCTGCAGGTATTGTGCATAAGGTGCAAGTGTACATTGCCCCCAAAATAATTGGCGGATCAAGTGCCCCGACTCCAGTAGGCGGTGTAGGGATTGACCGCTTGGCTGACGCTTTTCCAATTATCAACATGAAGACCCATGTGATTGGTGAGGATTTATTTATCGAAGGTTATGTGCAAAGGAAGGTGGTATAAAGATGTTTACAGGAATTATTGAGGAAATTGGCAAGGTCAAAGCCATCCAAAAGGGGGAAAAATCTTCTGTTTTGACGATTGCGGCAGAGACAATATTAGAAAATACCATTATTGGGGATAGTATCTCTGTAAATGGGGTATGTCTTACTGTGACGGCGTTGACTTCCGATGCCTTTCAGATGGATGTCATGGCGGAAACGCTAGACCGTTCTAATCTTGGCCAATTAACAGTTGGGCAAAAAATCAATCTAGAAAGAGCCCTGAATTTTGAGAAACGATTAGGTGGGCATATAGTGAGTGGCCACATTGATGGGATAGGAACCATTCAAGACTTTCGTCCAGATGACAATGCTGTTTGGGTTACCGTCACTACAAGTCCTGACTCGTTGCGCTACATCATAGAAAAAGGATCAATTGCGATTGATGGCATTAGTCTTACAGTGGCCAAGGTGGATGATCAATCTTTTGCTGTAGCAATTATTCCCCATACAGCAGAAGAAACCATTTTATTAAAGAAAGCAGTCGGGGACACCGTTAATTTAGAATGCGACATGATTGGTAAGTATGTAGAAAAATTATTGGGTTTTGTTGATGCTCCTGTAAATAAATAACGATAGGCCAATGCAACATAAATGAAAGGAAGTAAGACCATGTTTAATACGATTGAAGAATTATTAGCAGATTTACAAGCAGGGAAAAATATCCTCTTGGTCGATGATACAGACCGCGAAAATGAAGGGGATTTAATCTGTGCAGCGGAATTTGCGACACTAGAAAACATTAATTTTATGGCAACACATGGCAAGGGTTTGATTTGTATGCCAATGTCAAAAGCGTACACCAAGAAATTGGGTTTGCCACCAATGAGTATCGAAAATACAGATAATCATACAACAGCTTTTACCGTATCCATCGATTATAAGGATACTGAAACGGGGATTTCAGCCTATGAACGCTCCTTAACAGCAATTAAAATAATTGCGGAAGATGCGCGTCCTGAAGATTTCCGTCGACCAGGTCATATGTTCCCACTAGAGGCTGTTGAAGGTGGCGTACTTGTACGTAATGGACACACAGAAGCGACCGTAGATCTTGTCCGTTTAGCCGGAATGGCACCAGTTGGTTTGTGCTGTGAAGTCATGAAAGCAGATGGCACAATGGCGCGTCGTGATGATCTTTTTGAAATGGCAAAGGAACATGGTCTTAAAATTGGCACAATCAGTGATTTAGTCGCCTACCGTAAAGCAAATGAACAATTAATGATGCGCGAATCACAAGCGAAATTGCCTACTGCTTACGGGGATTTTGACATCTATGCATACGTAAACGCTATAACTGGAGACCACCATGTAGCCTTAGTCATGGGGGATATTGATGATGGTGAACCAGTTCTGACACGTATTCACTCAGAATGTTTAACAGGGGATGTCTTCCACTCTATAAAATGTGATTGCGGTCAACAACTGGAAGCAGCCTTACAACAAATTGCTGATGAAGGTCGTGGCGTGCTGTTATACATGAGTCAAGAAGGTCGAGGTATTGGTCTCGTAAATAAAATTCGGGCCTATGCTTTACAAGATCAAGGTTACGATACGATTGAAGCGAATCTAGCCTTGGGATTACCTGTGGATATGCGCGAATACTATGAAAGTAAACAAATGTTAGATGATTTAGGTGTTACCAGCATAAATTTAATGACGAATAATCCGTTAAAAATTGAGAGCATGGTCCACTATGGCATTCACATTGAACAACGAATTCCTATTCAAATGCCAGTTTTCCCAGAAGACCGCCATTATTTAGAAGTTAAATGCGAGAAAATGGGGCACCTTTTAAACTACTAACAGCAAATATGAAACATTAGATAAGGAGAAAATACATATGAAAACATACGAAGGAAAATTAGTTGCACAAGATTTAAAGATTGGGATTGTGGTTGGACGTTTTAATGACTTTGTAGGCGCTAGACTATTGGAGGGTGCCATTGATGCCTTAACCAGACATGGACTTGAGGAAGATGATATTGAAGTAGCCTGGGTACCGGGGGCGTTTGAAATTTCAGTCGTTGCACAAAAAATGGCCGCATCACAAAAATATGATGCCATTATTACCTTAGGTGCGGTTATCAAGGGGTCAACAGCTCACTTTGATTATGTTTGCTCGGCTGTAACAAACGGAGTGAACCAAGCAGCCTTAACTACAGGGGTACCAGTATTATTTGGTGTCCTAACCACTGAAACAATTGACCAAGCCATTGAACGCTCCGGTACCAAGGCCGGTAATAAAGGATACGATGTTGCGGTTGCTGCTATTGAAATGGCCAATCTACTAAAACAGTTATAAGCATTCAATTATTAGTTAATCATTTTTAAAATGAGTCATTGATGTTCACTTCTATTTAGTAGAAGCATATCAATGGCTCTTTCCCCTTGTGCATGCTAGTCCCTCGACTGAAGTGCTGCCGTGTTTCAATGAGTCGGGGTTGTAGTAATAAACATCTTTACTGCTAGTTATCTAAACTATATAATAAAAGGGTGAATGTATTTTTCCAATAACCACGATATAGATATGATGAATTATAGGAGAACAATTATGACTGTGAAGATTGAGGCGAAGATGCGCGGTAATGTGCTTGTTGGGGTGAATCCGATGGGCTTGAAGCAAGAGGTGGCGAACCAGATTCAATATGTGAAGGCTCAGGGGACTTATGCTGGGCCGAAGAAGGTGCTGGTGATTGGTGGGTCGTCTTCGTACGGGCTTGCGAGCCGGATTAATTTGGCTTTTGGTGCAGGTGCGGATACGATTTCTGTCTCACATGGTGGAGGGCCACGGACGCCTAAGAATCTTGGAAAGCCGGGTTGGTATAATAATATTTTTTTCCGTGAAGCGGCTGAAGCTGAGGGCTTGATTGCTAAGAATGTGATGGCGGATGCCTTTTCAAATGAGGCCAAAGCGCAAGTGATTGATTTCATCAAGAATGAGTTTGGGGGCAAGGTGGACTTTGTCGTTTACTCGCTTGCTTCTGGTATACGGACGGATCCTGCAACGGGAGAAACGTATCATTCGGCCATTAAAGCGATTGGTGAGCCGGTTGTGGGGCCAAATGTGAATTTGCAAAAGGAAACCTTCTTTGAGCAAGTGTTGGAACCAGCGACGGATGAAGAAATTGCCAATACGGTCAAGGTTATGGGTGGCGAGGACTGGCGTTTATGGATGACGGCTTTGCGTGAGGCCGATGTCTTGTCTGAAGGTGTGCAAACGGTGGTCTACTCCTATCTTGGGGCTGAATTGAATGAGTCTTATTATAATAAGGGAACGTTAGGTCGTGCGAAAGCAGATTGCGACCGTTTTGCGGCATTGATTAATGAGGATTTGGCGCCATTAAAGGGTCAAGCGACAGTTGTGGTGGCTACGGCGGTGACCACCAAGGCTTCATCAGTGATTCCATTTTTCCCAGTATATTGTTTAGGACTGTACAAGGTCATGTCAGATGCAGGCTTACACGAAACGCCAATTATGCACATTGACCGCATTTTCCGCGATATGATTTGTGGCGATAATGCCGTATACGATGAAGCAGGCCGAATGCGTCCGGATGCATGGGAATTAGATCCAGATATTCAAGCGAAAACAAAAGCCTTGATTGAACAGATCAACCAAGATAATTTCAACACAGACTTTACCGCGTGGAATATCTTTATGCATGAATTCCTAAACCTGAATGGCTTCGATGTCGATGGTTATGTGGAAATACCGGTAACTTTCGAAGAATTGGCTAGTTTAGAAGCTTAAATAGAAACAGCCCAACTAAGCAGACGCTCGGTTGGGCTGTTTTTTGCTGTTTTTAGATTGAAGTGGGGGAAAGCTGAACCACTTTTGTCACACTCTATAAAACGTGCTCCATTAGGCAACCCACTGCCCACTTCAGATGACCTTGCACCACACTGCGTGCGCTGCGGCAGGCATCTTCCACTGGTTGTGGCTAAACGCCTCATGTCACACTCTATATACTTTAAATTTAGGCTTTTTCGCGTTTTACTTCTATACGATAACCATCTGGATCTGTAACGAAGAAGTAAGTTGGGTTACCATCTGTTAAGCCTTTTAATTCACCAGTTTCATATGGAGATGCCTTACAAATTTCATGCATAGCCTCTAAATCTTCGACTGTGACACCTAAGTGACTGAAGCCATCACCGATTTGGTAAGGATCTGCATCATAGTTATAAGTTAACTCGATTTGTACGGGTGAACCAGGAGAATTTAAATAGATTAAATCAAATTTTTTCTCCGGAAAATCTCTACGACTAGCAATTTCAAAATCAAAAAGATTAGTGTAAAAATCTAAGGTTGCATCGATATCTCTCACGCGTAAGCAAATTTCTACAAGTGTTTGTTTCATTTATATCATCCTCCATCATTTACTAAGTCCATTCTAACATGAATGTATTTTAGACTCACCTCATAACCCATGACTGGAAAGAGGTATCTAGTAAGAAATTTAGACAAAAAAGTTTGAGTCAAAAATAAAGGAGAATTACCGATGGATAGTTATCCTACCCATGTTGAGAAAACGTCGATTAGAGAATGAACCTACCATTCTATAATTTTAGGCGTTTTTACCAAGAATAAATTGCGGTTTTATAAAATATGTCATTTTTTTATGGCATATATTCCCATTCTTGACAGATTTTATTATTTATAAAGAACAAGCCGCCATTTAATAATTTTGGTCATTTATTTATAATATGAAATTTTATACTATAAAATTTCGCATTATTTTCTAGTA
Source organism: Aerococcus sp. 1KP-2016 (assembly GCF_002252085.1). GTDB lineage: Bacteria > Bacillota > Bacilli > Lactobacillales > Aerococcaceae > Aerococcus. The sequence continues at coordinate 138 of NZ_NEEY01000070.1, read as the reverse complement.
TCAAGAATTATTCTATAATGAGCTCGTTCACAATACAGCAAAAGGGGTTGGAACTATTTTGATATGCTCCCCCTAAAGTAGACACTTAAAAAAGTAAATCTACTTTAGGGGGGAGTTTTTGCGTTCAAATAGTAAACA